>NZ_JACSMT010000022.1:0-46037 GCF_018618815.1 Exiguobacterium sp. s128
TCAATGGGAGACCGCGAAAATGTCTCAACTGGAAAACTGCATACGAGGTCTTCACGGAAGAAGTGTTGCACTTAATTTGACAAACCGTCAAGTTTAAAAAAGAAAGCGCTTCCAATCATCCGGTATCGTACCGGAGACTTGGCATCCGTCACAACAAAAGTATGTGCCTGCGGTCGGACGACGACCCGGATGTCGCGGGTCAAAGGGCGAACGGACGACATGATGATCATCCGTGGTGTCAATGTCTTTCCGTCTGAGATTGAACGGGTCCTGCTGCAACAACCGGGTGTCACACCGCATTATCAAATTCACCGGATTCAACGGGCCGGTCTCGATGCATTGGAACTGCACATCGAACTCGAAACGGGGACAGTTGCTGAAGATCTGAAACGGATCATCTGCCATGCCATGAAAACCGAATGTCTGATCTCGGTTGATCTCGTTTGTCATCCGCCATACGGTCTTCCACGTTCTGAAGGCAAAGCTGTCCGCATCATCGACCGTCGCACAGCGTCTGAGAAGAAGTTTGTTTAAGCAGAGGAGGAAATGAAATGTACGATGCGACGCATCTTTTTGAACCACCGGTCATGACCGAAGAAGAAAAATTGGAACATTTTAAAGAACGGATCGAAAACGGGGAAAAAATCGAAGCTGACGACTGGATGCCTGATTTTTACCGCGACACGCTGATCAAATTGATTTCGATGCACGGAATCAGTGAAATCATGGGCGCTTTACCGGAAAAAGAGTGGGTACCCAAAGCCCCGTCCTTACGCCGGAAGCTCGGCATCATGGCAAAAGTCCAGGATGAGATGGGGCACGGTCAACTCCTGCTGCGGGTCGTCGAGGACTTGATGAAACCGTACGGAAAAACGCGGGCCGACTTGATGGACGATTTGTTTACGGGACGTCTCAAATTCCATAACGTCTTCCACATGCCGACCCGTTCGTGGGCAGATGCCGGGACGATCGGCTGGCTCGTCGACGGAGCAGCAATCATTACCCAGACGAACATGCTCGGGGCGTCCTACGGTCCTTATGCCCGGGCGTTGCAACGGATTTGTGCAGAAGAAGTGTTCCATGCCCAGCATGGTGAATCGATCATCATGGCATTGGCTGAAGGGACACCGGCACAAAAAGCGATGATTCAGGAATCCCTCGATGAGTGGTGGGAATCCCTGTTGATGTTCTTCGGACCGGCGACAAAAGAGACGACCGGGACGTCAAAACAAGACGTGACGATTGCTTATAAAATCCGGACGAAGACGAACGAAGAGCTGCGTCAAAATTTCTTTACGAAATATGTTCCCCGGATCCGTTCGCTTGGTTTTGTCATTCCGGATCCGACATTACGGTTTGATGAGGAAACCGGACAATGGATTTACGCCCAGCCGGACTGGACGGAATTCAAGAAAATCATTCAAGGCGGCGGTCCCCGTTCGAAGGAGCGACTCGCCTTACGTCAAACTTCGTATCAAAACAATGCGTGGGTGCGCGAGGCACTTGCTGAGACGATCGGCTGAAGGAGGAAAGACCATGACGGAAACGTTTTATCAAGAGTTCGAGATTTTCAGTAAACGGACGCCGAATGCTGCCTTTACGCATCAGTTCAGTCTACTGGCACCGAATAAAGAGATGGCCTTAATGATGGCGCAGGAAAACTTCATGCGGCGCGAACCGGTCGTCGACATCTGGGTCGTTAAACGGGAAGATATCCGGGGAATGACGCCGGATGAAAAGCAGATGCTGCAACGGCTGGATAACAAAGATTACCGGACGACGAAAGGGTACGGCTATCTGAAGAAAAAATGGCGGCATTATGAACAGCAGATGCTCGACGAAAAAGAAATCATGTCCTGGCAAGGAGGCGATTCCAAATGACGGAAGCAGAACGTTTGGCGTTGGCCTCACTGCTTTATCAATTAGCAGATGATGACTTTTTATACGCCTACCGCGGATCGGAATGGTTGGGACTCGCTCCGCATATCGAAGAAGATGTTGCGTCGTCCTCGATTGCCCAGGATTCGATGGGGCATGCAGCGATGTACTACCAATTGCTCGAAGAAATCGGTGAAGGAAAGGCTGATGCTTTGGCGCACGTGCGGCTCGCACATGAACGGAAAAATTCGGTCCTCGTCGAACGGGTCAACGGACCGGGATATTATATGGAGAATCCGGAA
Source organism: Exiguobacterium sp. s128 (assembly GCF_018618815.1). Classification (NCBI taxonomy): domain Bacteria; kingdom Bacillati; phylum Bacillota; class Bacilli; order Caryophanales; genus Exiguobacterium; species Exiguobacterium sp. s128. The sequence goes on from NZ_JACSMT010000022.1 coordinate 2,181, forward strand.
TATGACTGGGCGTATGCCGTCGTCCGCAATTATTGTTATACGCTTGCGAAAAAGGTGCGGATCGATTCGTTGAAAAAAAGCAGTTATGCGCCGCTCGCAGCACTCGCCGTCAAGATCAACATGGAGTTGTATTATCATTTGTTGCACTGGCAGACGTGGTTCACCCAGCTGTATCAATCAACCGAAACCGCCCGTCAAAAAATGGACGCCGCCCTTGAACGGGTATTGGCTGACTTCGGTGATCTGTTTGATTACGGGGAAGCGACACAGCTGATTGACGAGATGCAGCTCATGGAAGATCAGGGAGTGTTGCTTGACCGCTGGTATCAGGCATTGACACCGGTCCTCGTCGATTTAAACGTCACGTTGCCGGAAATGAACATGACCTACAACGGACGAAACGGGGAGCACTCGCCTGATTTGAACGATGCCTTATCGACGCTCGGGGAAGTCTATCTGCTCGATCAGTCGGCTGTATGGTGAAGGAGGAAGGGCAGATGACGATCTTGCTGGAGCAAGAAATCCGGGACGCGCTAGATACGGTCAAGGACCCTGAAATCGATGCCGTCAGTATTCTGGATCTCGGGATGTTCGAAGCGATGGAGTGGACGGAGACAGCTGTCGGATACGATGTCCGGATTACACTGCTGCCGACATTTTTAGGATGTCCGGCGCTTGAGATCATTCAAAAAAATACGGAATCCGCGTTGTTGCAAGTACCTCGGGTCAATACGGTGAAAGTCGTCTTCCTGTTTGATCCGCCTTGGACATCGGACCGGATTACGGAACAAGGGATTGCCGGTCTGAAGTCCTTCGGGATTGCCCCGCCGCGAGTCGTCGACGGAAAGTGGGAAATCGACTGTCCGTACTGCGGATCGACGTTCGTTTCGATTGAAAACCTGTTTGGTCCGACGGCTTGCCGGAGTATTTTATATTGTAAATCATGCAAAAATCCATTCGAGGCGATGAAACCCGTCTCTACTCTCATGTGAAGGAAGGTAATCATTATGGTAAAACTAATCGCGCTTTATACACATCCGGAAAACAAGGAACAGTTTGACGAGCATTACTTCAACGTCCACGGTCCACTGACGGCAAAGATTCCCGGTCTGCAACAGATGACGGTCACGAAAATCGTCGGTTCACCGATGGGCGGAGACGGTAAATATTATCTGATGTGCGAAATGGTCTACGAAAGTCCTGAAACGATGAAAGCCGGCATGCGTTCGCTCGAAGGAAAAGCGTCGGGTAAAGACTTGATGGGCTTTGCGGGAGATCTCGTGACGTTAATGATTGGTGAGGAAGTCCATGCTGACGCCACAGTACGTTAAGACGAGTATCGAGGAGCGAATCGGCCGGATTCGACTGAATCGGCCGGAACGTTACAATGCCCTGAACCGGACGATGATCCGGGAAATCGTCGAAGCGATGGAACAATTCGATCAGGATGAGGCGGTCGCCGTCATCGTCCTGGACGGTGAAGGAAAGTCCTTTTCCGCCGGAGCCGACATCGAGGAGATGCTCGACGCGACACCGATTTCCATGGAACTGCTGGATCCGTTTGCTGATTGGGACCGGATCAGCCGGCTGCATAAACCGCTGATTGCGGCTGTCCACGGATTTGTGCTCGGCGGCGGTTTTGAACTGGCACTGGCCTGTGACTTGATTTATGCGACACCCGAGACGCAGTTCGGTTTTCCGGAAGTCGGACTCGGCGTCATGCCGGGAGCCGGCGGAACCCAACGACTGACGAACCGGATCGGTCGGACGCGGGCCCTTGAATGGTTGTGGACGGGCGACCGGATGTCGGCGTCGGAAGCAAATCATCTCGGAATCATCAACCGGATCGTGGAAGCGGACCAACTCGAAGCAAACGTTTTGGCGGTTGCCGGACGGATTGCGGCACAACCTATGATGTCCGTGCGACTGATCAAAGATGCCGTCGATAAGGCAGGCGATCTGTCACTGCAGGACGGCATGGACCATGAAAGAAGAAATTTCTACTTACTATTCGGCACGAGTGATCAGACGGAAGGGATGCAAGCCTTCCTCGACAAACGTCAACCGACATTCAAAGGAAACTAAAAGGAGTGGAAGCTATGTCAACGGTACATGAAAAAACAATCGAGATGAAACGTTCCGTTTATCATCTGGTCATCAACGGCGAGCAAGTCGAAGGGGCAACAGGGGAGACATTCAAGACCTATAATCCGGCAACGGGCGAAGTCATCGCGGAAGTCGCGAAAGCTTCAAAAGCTGATGCCGATCGTGCCGTACAGGCGGCACGGGAAGCGTTTGATCACGGGAAGTGGAAAATGTGGCCGGTCGGTCGCCGGTCGCAAGTTCTGAATAAAATTGCCGGCATCATGCGTTCACGTTTCAATGAGCTCGTGGAACTCGAGATTCTTGATACCGGGAAATCCCTCGCGGCAGCGCAAGGGCAAATCACGCAAGCGATTGAAGACTTTGAATTTTATGCCGGAGCCATCGTCGGTCACCGCGGTGCCGTCAATAACGTGCCGGGGCAATTCCATAACTACACGGAAAAAGAACCGGTCGGTGTCTGCGCCCAAATCATTCCGTGGAACTATCCGTTGATGATGGCGGCATGGAAAGTCGCACCGGCGATCGCCGTCGGTTGTTCGGTGGTCGTTAAACCGGCAACGCTGACGCCGTTGACAGCAATCATCCTCGGCGAAATTTGTCTCGAAGCCGGTGTACCGGCGGGAGTCGTCAACGTCATTCCGGGATCAGGCCGCGAAATCGGCAACCACTTGGTCGAACACCCGAATGTGGATAAAGTTGCTTTTACCGGTTCAACACCGGTCGGAAAAGACATCATGGGTCGGGCATCGGAAAGCTTAAAACGCGTCACACTCGAACTCGGCGGCAAATCACCGAACCTCGTGTTTGAGGATGCCGATATCACGGCAGCTGTCGATGGTTCGCTGTTCGGTATCTTCTACAACAGCGGCCAGTCGTGTGAAGCCCGGTCCCGCCTGTACGTCCACGAAGACATTTACGAAACGTTCATGGAACAGTTTGTCGCGAAGACGAAACAATTGGTGCTCGGGAATCCGTTTGACAAAGGGACACACGTCGGGGCGATCATCGACCAACAACAGCTCGATGTCATCGATGGCTATGTCCAATCGGCGAAAGCGGACGGAGCAACGATTTTGACTGGGGGTCAAGTCGAGAAAGTGGCTGGTTTTGAAGAAGGTTTCTGGTATGCGCCGACCATCATTGCCGATGTCACACACGAGATGAAAGCCGTCCAGGAAGAAATCTTCGGACCGGTCGTCGTCGTGATGAAGTTCAAGGATGAAAAAGAAGCGGTCCGTCTCGCAAACGATACGGAATTCGGACTCGGGTCAGCAATTTGGACAAAAGACGGGGCACGGGCGACGCGGATTGCGAATCAAATCAAAGCCGGTATCGTCATGATCAACTGTCCGTTCTCGGCCTTCCCGGGCACACCGTTCGGCGGCTACAAACAATCTGGTTTCGGACGCGAACTGTGTATCGAGACACTGGATTTATATACGGAAACGAAAAGTATCCTGTCGTATTACGGCAGTCGTCCACTTAATCCGTTCGGACTGTAAAACCAAGCGTGCGGACGTTCGTCCGCACGCTTTTTTAAAGGGGGAAAATCAGATGATAGTTCAACAGATGGTGGTCGTAGGGTCAGGTGTCATGGGAAGAGGGATTGCGTACGTGGCAGCAGCAAGCGGATTTGATGTGACGTTAGTCGACGTCGAACAAAAGCTGTTGACGTCCGCGCAACAGGAATTAGAAACGATTGCCGATAAAGCCATCATCCGCGGGAAAATGACGACGGAAGAAGTCGAACAGCTGTTCAGCCGTTTGAGTTATGCAACGGATTTAAAGGAGTCTGTCAAAGGCGCAAATCTTGTAATTGAGGCTGTCCCGGAACGACTCGACATCAAACGGACTGTGTTTGAGACGCTCGATCAGTATGCGCCGGCTGGTTGTATTTTTGCGACCAATACGTCGACGATGAGTCCGACCGAGATTGCGTCTTTCACGAAACGTCCGGAACGGGTCATGGCGATGCATTTCTTTAATCCGGTGCACCGGATGCCGCTCGTCGAACTGGCACAGGGGCTTGAAACGTCGGACGAAACGGTCATGATCTGTGAAACCGTCGCTCAACAAATGGGGAAAGAGACCGTCGTCATCCAAGAATTCCCCGGATTCGTCACGTCACGAATCAGTGCACTCGTCGGCAACGAAGCGTTTTATATGTTGCAGGAAGGACTCGGAACACCGGAAGAGATTGATAAAGCAATTAAGCTCGGACTGAATTATCCGATGGGACCGTTTGAACTCGGCGATCTTGTCGGACTCGACACCCGCTTGAACAATCTACGGTATCTGCATGAAAAACTGGGTGAAAAATACCGTCCGGCACCACTGCTCGAACAGTATGTCAAAGCAGGACGCCTCGGACGGAAAACCGGGCGCGGAGTCTACGATTATTCGGACAGCGGGGTGAAGACACGATGAGACGTGTCGCCATCATTGATGCCGTCCGTACACCGATTGGCCGGTATAACGGAGTTTTGAAAGACGTCCGTCCGGATGATTTAGGAGCTTGTGTCATCAAAGCATTGATTGATCGCAATCCGGAGGTGGATCCGGTCCGAATCGAAGAAGTGATTTTCGGAAATGCCAATCAGGCAGGGGAGGACAACCGGAATGTCGCCCGGATGTCCGGTTTGCTTGCAGGTCTGCCGGTCGAAGTTGCTGGGACAACCGTCAACCGGCTCTGTGGTTCCGGACTCGATGCTGTCATCGCAGCAGCCCGGGCGATCGCAATGAACGAAGGGGACATCTACATTGCCGGCGGAACGGAAAGTATGACCCGGGCACCGCTCGTCATGGCAAAGACGGAAACAGGCTTTGCCCGCGGGAACACGACGATCTATGACACGACGATCGGCTGGCGCTTCGTTAATGAAAAACTGAATGCCAAGTACGGAACAGACTCGATGCCGGAGACGGCGGAACACGTCGCAACCCGGTACGGGATTTCTCGGGAAGAACAGGATGATTTTGCCTATTTAAGTCAGCAACGGGCCAAACAGGCGATGGTGACACAACGTTTTCAAACAGAACTTGTGCCGGTGCAGTATATGACACGCAAAGGACAGGTCGTCGAAGTGAATACGGACGAACATCCACGTCCCGACACGAGCCGTGAAAAGCTCGGAACACTCAAAAGCCTGTTTCCCAATGGCACCGTCACGGCAGGGAATGCTTCCGGTGTCAATGACGGAGCAGCCGCCCTGTTGTTGATGAGCGAAGAAACGGCGGAACGTCTTGGTCTGACGCCGCTTGCCTATTACCGGGCCAGTGCCGTCGCCGGTGTCGAACCCGCCGTCATGGGAATCGGACCGGTCGATGCGACCCGTAAAGCGCTGAAACGGGCGGGATTGACGATTGAGCAACTGGATTTGATTGAACTCAACGAAGCCTTTGCGGCGCAAAGTGTCGCCTGTATGCAAGAACTTGGATTACCGCCGGAAAAAGTCAACGTCAACGGAGGAGCGATTGCATTTGGTCATCCGCTTGGTGCCAGCGGGGCACGGATTTTAACGACGCTTTTACACGAGATGTGCCGAACGAACCAGACATATGGTCTGGCGACGATGTGTGTCGGCGTCGGACAGGGTATCGCCTTGATCGTCGAACGGGAGGGACTTGTATGATCCACTTTGAACAAACAGGACACATTGGCTTGATTCGAATTGACCGGCCGGAACGAATGAACTGCTTTGACTATCCGACACTGGTTGAACTGCAACGGCTGGTCGATATGGTCCGTGTCAATCCGGTGATTCGTGTTGTCCTGTTCACAGGGACGGGGAAAGCCTTTAGCGCAGGAGCCGACTTAAAGGAACGGATGACCTTGACGGAAACGGAAGTCCGGCGAAACGTCGTCGCGATCCGTGACGTTTTTTCAAGTATCGCCGGCCTACCTCAACCGACGATTGCCGCCGTCAACGGACATGCACTTGGTGGTGGGTTCGAGTGGATGCTCGCGTGTGATTTCCGGATCATCGTCAAAGGGGCACTGGTCGGATTGACGGAAACGAGTTTCGGCATCATTCCCGGTGCCGGTGGGACACAACGGTTGCCGCGGTTGATTGGAGAGACACGAGCGAAGGAATTGATTTTCACCGCTAAAAAGATTGATGCCGAAACCGCTGAACGGTACGGAATCGTATCACGGGTCGTCTCGACGGTGGAAGAACTGATGGAGGTCTGTCTCGCCTTCGCTAACGAGATGTTGAAAAACGGACCGGTCGCCATCCGTCAGGCGAAACAGGCGATTGATCACGGACTTGATCACACGCTTGCCGAAGGATTAAAAATTGAGACCAATGCCTACGAAGTGGTCATCCCGACCGAAGACCGGCTGGAGGCTTTACAAGCCTTTGCTGAAAAACGAACGGCGCAGTTTCAAGGCAAATGAGGATGGTCGCGCTCTGAAATAACACGTATACTAACGGTAGACAAAAAAACGTTATATTAAAGAGAGAGTGAATGACATGAGTGCGAATACACAATCGATGATTTTCACCGTATACGGGGACTACATTCGACATTACGGCAATCAGATTTGGATCGGGAGTCTGATTCGTCTGCTGAAAGAGTTTGGTCATAACGAACAGGCAGTCCGTGTGGCCGTCTCACGGATGGTCAAACAAGGCTGGTTGACCTCTGAAAAGCAAGGCACTAAAAGTTTTTATTCGTTGACACCACGTGGGGTCGAGCGAATGGAAGAAGCTGCGCGACGGATTTATAAATCGACGCCCCACGTCTGGGACGGAAAGTGGCGGACGTTGATGTATACGATCCCGGAAGACAAACGACAAATTCGGGATGAGTTGCGAAAAGAGTTGTCCTGGAGCGGTTTCGGTAATTTATCGAACGGCGTCTGGATTTCCCCCAATCCGCTCGAAAAAGAAGCGGAACGTCTGATTGAGGCATACGGAATCACCGAGTATGTCGATTTTTTCGTCGGTGAATACCATGGTCCACAACAGGATCAATCGCTGGTCGAACGTGCTTTTCCGCTTGACGAACTCCAAGAACGGTATGAGACGTTCATCGCCGAGTACAGCCGGCGTTATATCGTCCATCAAAGCCGGATCCAGCTCGGTGAGATGGACGACGAACAATGTTTCGTCGAACGGACGACACTCGTCCATGAATACCGGAAGTTTTTGTTCAGCGATCCCGGTCTGCCGCAAGAATTATTGCCGGACGCATGGAGTGGCCAGCATGCTGCCTTATTGTTCGAGCAGTATTACCGATTACTCGCGGAACCGGCAAGCCGATTCTTTGAAACGATTTTTCAGAAAACGCATGACGTGTCACAAAAAAGCGCCGATTATGATGCATTGGAACATCCGTTATTTGCCGAGCGGTAATCAAGAAAACGCTCATCCCGAGGTTTCGAGATGAGCGTTTTCTTGATGAAAATCAGTCCTGTGCAAACTGTTTCCGGAAGGCATATCCTTTATCGACATACGAATCAATCGATTCTTGAATCATCTCGAGGTCTGCTGCCGTGAGTTCACGCACGACTTTACCGGGTGATCCGATGATCAACGAACGAGGCGGGAATTTTTTACCGGACGGAATTAATGTGTTGGCGCCGATGATACATTCTTCCCCGATTTCGGCATGATCGAGAACAGTCGCCCCCATACCGACGATGGAACGCCGACCGATTTTACAACCGTGCAAGATGGCATTGTGCCCGACCGTCACTTCATCCGCGATGATGACCGGTGCTCCTTCGTAGAGATGGATGGTCGCATTGTCCTGGATACTGCAACGTTTCCCGATCGTAATCGGACCTTCATCGCCTCGAAGGACGGCATTGAACCAAATCGTCGATTCTTCACCGACGGTCACGTCACCAATCAAAAAAGCACCGGGAGCGACAAAAACGTGTTCTGCTAAGCTTGGAGAAACATCGCGGTACGGAATATTCATGAGAATGCCTCTTTTCTAAAAATGAATTAAAATTCAGTCTTACTTAGTATACCATTCTTAGCAACGGAAACGGAGGGAGACCATGTCTCGTCTATGTACCAAATTACAGATCGATGTGCCCATTATTCAAGGCGGCATGGGAAACATCAGCCATGCCGAACTGACGGCAGCAGTCTCGAATGCTGGGGGACTCGGAACGATTGGATGCGGGACGATGACGCCTGCTGAAGTCAAACGATTGATTGAAGAGACACGCCGCTTGACGTCGCGTCCTTTTGCCCTGAATATCGCCATCCGGGTCTCGCCTCATGTCGAGCAGTTGATTGCGTTGGCGATTGAGGAACGGATTCCGGTCGTGTCCCTGTCGGCCGGTAATCCGGCACCTTTCTTGGAAAAGTTACGGGAGGCGGGGATCCAGACGATTGGTGTGGTCGCTTCCGTCAAACAGGCTGTCAAAGCCGAACAGGCAGGAGTGGATGTGCTGGTGGCGGAAGGGGTCGAAGCAGCGGGTATCAATTCACCGCTTGAGTTGACGACGATGACCTTGATTCCGCAAATCACGGATCATGTCACGATTCCTGTCCTTGCAGCCGGTGGAATCGGCGACGGGCGAGGCCTTGCCGCTGCCTGGATGCTCGGAGCAGAAGGGGTGCAGCTTGGAACCCGATTGATTGCGACACAAGAATCCCGTGTGCACGAACAGTATAAAAGACATCTCGTGCAGGCGGATGATCTCGCGACACGAATCATTGGCCGTGAAGTCGGACAAGTCCGCCGTGTTTTGAACGGACCGTATGTCGAGACATTGCAACCAACATCACTTGCTGCCTTTCAAGAACAGACGAACGAATCGTTTCATATCAAAGGAGCACTCGAGGGCGACGAGACAGAAGGGTACGTCAACGCCGGTCTCGTTTCCGGTTTGATTGATGATGTTCCAACCGTTGCGGAACTGTTTAACCGAATGATGGACGACGCGTTCGGGCGGATCGAACGGATGTACCGGACACTCCAGTAGTGTGAATTCAAAAGAAGCAGGCCTACGTGGTCGGCTTCTTTTTTATTTTTCAGGACATTTGTCCTTTTCAAAGGATAATAGAATGCGGTCTACTCATAATTAGAGAAAAAGGAGGATGAAGATGCAAGGAATCATTTTTGCTTTATTCAGTGGACTGTTTATCGCACTGCAAGGCATCTTTAATGCCCGGCTCGGTGACGCGGTTGGTCCATGGTTATCCGTGACAATCGTCCACTTCGTTGGGTTAATCGGCTGTTTGTTGATTTATGGATTCGTCCGGGATCGGAAAATCGGTGGTTTTCGTACGTTGCCGCTTGTGTATGCAAGCGGCGGATTACTCGGCGTCCTAGTCGTCGTCACGGAACTGACGTCGATTCAACTGCTTGGGATGACATGGGCGATGTCGCTGTTGCTCGTCGCCCAGATCTTATGTGCCTTTGTAATTGATTTGAACGGCTGGTTTGGTGTCATTAAAAAAAGCAGTAACAAAGGACAATGGATCGGTGTCGGCTTGATGTTGACCGGCGTCTTGATCTTTTCGCTCGCATGAAGTGAATCAAAGGAGGAAATCAAATGGGGTTAGGAATGTTTTGTGCCATCGTCGCAGGGATAATGATCAGTTTACAAACCGTTTTGAATGCACGGATGAGTCATGCCTTTGGCGCCTGGGCGACGACAACGTTAGTCTTTTTTGTCGGATTGCTCGGTTCGTTGCTCGCATTGGTCTTCTTTCGGGGCGGAACACTTGCGGCGCTTACAGAGGTCGAACCGCTTTATCTATTTGGTGGTTTCGTCGGAGTCGGTGTCGTGTTTTGTGTCATGCGGGGGATTCAACTGCTCGGACCGTCGATTGCGATTTCCGTCGTCTTGATTTCGCAACTCAGTTTTGCGCTGTGTGTCGACGTCTTTGGCTGGTTCGGTTTACCGAAAGTTGATTTGTCGTTTGGACAGATCATTGGATTGGTCGTCATGCTGAGCGGAATTTTCGTCTTGAAACGGTATCAAGTCGTGGATGAGGCGAAACAAATAGCCGACATCAAAGCGATTTCTTAAGCGAATCGCCAACAAATCAGCGGATGAATCGAAAAAGAGATCCCCCTTTCGCACGACTTTTACGTAAAGTGCATGAAAGGGGGGTCTCTTTTGAAAAACGTCCGATTTGAATCAGACGGATACTTCTTCTTTCCAGGCCACATCGATGAAGGCATCGCGACCCGATGCTTTCCGGTCTTTTTTGTAATGTTCCGGATTTTTTTTGTGGAAGTCTTGATGGTATTCTTCCGCCGGATAGAAGGCGTGTGCCGGTTCGATCCGTGTGACGATCGGTTGCTTAAAACGGTTTGTCGCAGCTAGCGCATCACGTGACGCGATGGCTGCAAGTCGTTGTTCTTCCGTATGGTAAAAAATCGCCGGAGCATACTGTGTACCGCGGTCCTGGAATTGTCCGCCGGCATCGGTCGGATCCGTTTGTGGCCAATACAGTTCCAGTAACCGTTCGTATGAAAAGAGTGCCGGATCAAATGTAATCTCGACGACTTCGGAATGTCCGGTCGTTCCGGTTTTGACCTGCTCATATGTCGGGTTGTCGACGTGTCCTCCTGTATAACCGGACACGATACTGTGAATCCCCGGTAATTCCTCAAATGGTGTCACCATGCACCAGAAACATCCTCCTGCAAATGTTGCTTTTTCCATGTCATCTCTCCCTTTCCCTTGGCTTCTTGAGCCGTAGTCCTGTCATTTCCGACAGCGAGAAAACGAAAACGACTCCTCTGCTTGGTTGCAAAAGGAGTCGCCGCTTTTTATCAACCAAAGCTTTCGCTTTGCTGGTCGTAGCACCTTGCTGTGCGCAGGTTGCTGGGACGTCATCGATCCAGATCTCTCGGTCCACTCTTGATAAGTGTTATATGAAGTTGATGTAAGTTCGTTATCATTGGGATGATAATACCATTCATAAAAGTGGAAAGTCAATCCTTATGTTTGCAAGGCACGCAGAACGGTCGCCCCTAACGTTTTGGCCCCGATCAGTAAGGCCTGTTCATTGATTTCGTACTTCGGGTGATGTTGTGGATAGATGGTGCTTCCGTCTGTCTTCGCAGAACCGGTAAAGAAATAACTTCCCGGGACGTGTTCTAAATAATAAGCAAAATCATCCGCTGCCATCATCGGTTTGACTTCACGGACCTGTGCCTCCGGTAAAAACGAAGCCGCTTCTTGGACCAACTTCGTCTCATTCGGATGATTCCAGAGCGACGGGTAACCGGTCGTGAAATCAATCGAATATGTAGCGCCAATTCCAGCACACGTCGTTCGGGCAACGAGATCGACCTGTTGGCGTAACTGATGCCGGAGTTGCTCGTTGAACGTCCGGATTTCACCGACGATCCGGGCTTCGCCGGTGACGATGTTCGGTGCCGTCCCGGAATGGAACGAGCCAATCGCGACGACGGCAGGTTCAAAGGGATCGACCCGTCGGCTGACGAGATGCTGTAAATTACAGACGAGTTGTGCTCCAGCGACGAGTGCATCTTGCGTCCGGTGCGGGGCTTGCGCATGACCACCTTGTCCATGGACGACGATTTCGAATTCATCGATCGCGCATAACGTATGGCCGCTGTGATAGCCAATCGTTCCGACCGGGAGATCATTTTCAAGATGGGTCCCGAAAATCGCATCAACCCCGTCGAGACAACCATCTTCGATCATTTGAATCGCACCTCCCGGAAAGACTTCTTCGCCATGTTGATGAATGAAGACGATGGTCCCTTCGAGTTCCTCTTGCAACGGCTTGAAGGCAGCGGCGAGTCCGAGGACGATCGCCGTATGGCCGTCATGTCCACAGGCATGCATGACACCGGGGCGGATTGAACGGAACGAAAGATCGGTTTCTTCCTGGAGCGGTAACGCGTCAAAATCCGCCCGGACAGCAATCGTTTTTCCGGGACGTGTCCCTTTGAGTGTCGCGACGATGCCGCTCCCTCCGACTTGTTCGCGGTAGGGGATACCAAGTGCTTCATAAAAGGCGATGATTTTTGCGGGTGTCCGGACTTCTTGGAACGATAATTCCGGGTGACGGTGAAAATCACGCCGTAAACGAATCATCTCGGCTTCGTATTGATCGAGAGCAGCAAATAAATTTTCTTGCATCGAAATCATCCTTTTCGGTATGTCTTGAGGAAAAACGGGTACAGATAGAGGTAATCAAATCAGAGGAGGAATTAACACATGGGTGAAATCATCGTCAATGCCGTTCTTACAGTCAAAGCAGGATTAGCTGATCAAGTCTTTCCAATTTTAAGTACAGTCTACAAAGCCGCACAAAACGAGCCGGGCTGCCTACGTTATACGTTACATCAATCGATTGAAAATGAACATCAGTTCATGCTCTATGAAGTCTATCAAGACGAAGCAGCACTCGAGACACATATCGCATCGGACCACTATAAAGCCTACCGGGAACAAATCGAATTATACCTTGAGGACCGTCAAGTGACGAAATACGTCGAGATGACATTCTGAATCAAGGAAAGAAGGGCGTACGGATCCTCAAGGGTCCATACGCCTCTTTTGTGTTACATCGATTTAAAGCCAAGGAAATGTTCGCGCCAGCGTGGTTCATAAATCGAATTGATCTGGAGCTGTGAGCCCCCGGCATGGATGAAGTATTCATTGTCGAGCATGATGCCGATATGCGACGGACCATCGGTATACGTATTTTCGAAAAAGACGATATCCGAGCGTTTTCCGCTGCTGATCGTCGTGCGACGGTTCGTAAAGAAGGCGCCGTACCAATAGCCGCTGACATTTGTCCGTCCACCGTATTTCCCGGCTTGGTTCGTGGCGTAATGTATCAAACCCGAACAGTCAAAGCCGCCATTGGCTGCCGTTTGCGAACCCCATGTATACGGCGTTCCTAGGTGTTTGGCGGCCGCTTGGATCAATTTTTCGCCACGTGACGTATTTTTTTGAGCAATCCGTGTGTCGCTTGTGACGGTGACAGCGCTGACCGGCAGATAGACAGGAGACCAGCCGGACTGGATGACATAAAAGTTTCCGACCCGGTACCGGGGATAAACCCGTTTTCCCTGTTCGATCAAGCCGGTACCTTTCGGACTGACGGGTGTCGCAAAATAAGACGTCGTTGTTTTGACCGTATAGATTTTTTGACGGTTGATTGCCTGTTGGGTGTAGCGCATATCCGGTTTCGTCGTCCCGATATACGGGTTGATGACATAACCGGTCGTCCCGTTCGGTAACCGGACTTTCCAGAAATCATCGTCAATCGCCTTCAGACCGATCAGCTTTGTCCCTTTACTTAAATAGCCAGCAGGACGGCTGTAAGCGACATCGGCTGAAAACAGCGGTGTCTGATCAAAATGAACATAAAAAACTGTTCCGATTTTAGACGGTGCGACCGGTTTGTTGAGACCGAGTTTACTCGAGTCGACGAAGCCGAACGTCGTTCCGATTTTGACACGTGTGTAGTAACCGCTTTTGCCGTAAATCGACAGCGCCGTATTCTTTTTCAGTGTCCCGATTTTTCCAGTCAGGCTTGCTTTTGGATGAATGACCAGTTTATCTTCGAGCACATACCGTGTCCCGGTCACATCATACAGATCAGGTTTTTTTGTTACGAGATCTGTCGTCTTGACGTAGCCATAGACGGTACCAAGCTTGACGCGTGTGTACGCGCCGCTTGTTCCGTAAATATCAATCTGTTCTGCTCGTTTCATAGTACGGACAATGGTTTTCGCCGTCGTGTCTTTAAAAATCGATGTCGATTTGCTGGTATACCGGAGACCTGTCTTCGCATAGACTTTTGTTTTCGCAAGGGCACTCGTCAAGACGAAGGCATACTGACCGCGGAACAGAATCCGGCTGTAGGCCCCACTTGTGCCATAGACGGTCAATAACGTATTCGTTTGATGATTTTTCAAAATCGGACTGGAGCTGCTTGCTGCCTGACGAATCGGGGTTGATGCCTGGACATAAAGGCGGTCCGTTTTGGCATACACTTTTAATGGTGCCAATGCACTTGTTAAGACGAAGACATGCTGACCGCGGAATAAAATCCGGCTATACGCGCCGCTCGTTCCATAGACCGTCAGGAGTGTATTCGTCTGATGCTGTGCGAGTATCGGGCTCGTACTGTTCGCAGCTTGACGGACCGGCGTCGGACTTTGCACATAGAGGCGGTCAGTCTGCTCAAAAAATGCAAGATCCCCAAGGTGTGCCGTCAAGACAAAACCATACGTATCATTCAACCGGACACGCGTGTAGTTACCGGAGACGCCGTAGATGTCGATACGTTGATTTTGTGCCAGTGTTCCAAGTGGTTTTCCGGTTGCGGAAGCGGTCGGATAGACAGTCGTGAGGTGTTGGCTGTATTTTTTGCCGGTCACCGAGTACGAGGTGACTTTTTTTGTTCCGAGATGAGCTGTCAAAATGAAAGCATAACGATCGTTCCACTTGATCCGGGTAAACGTGCCGGACGTTCCGAATGTTTCGACGGGTTGATTGACGGCGTATTCTGCAAGAACTGTTCCGCTAGTATCAGCCGTCGGATAGACCATCGTTTTCTGTTGGACAAAGCGTTCCCCGGTCGTTACATAGACAGGGGTTGCACTGAGATCAGCCGTCAAAACGAACTGATACACCGTGCCCTGTTTGATGCGTGTGAAAAGACCTTCTTGACCGTATGTATCGACTGCTGCATTTTGAGCCAACGATTCGGTTGTCACCGTTTCTGAAGCAGCTGCTGTATAAAGTGGCGTTGATTTATTCGTATATCGGCTGTCGATTTTTGAGTAGGTTGGAGCAACGGCCAATTGTTCGGTCTTGACGAAGCGATAAACACCGTCGAGCAGGATGCGCGTAAACAGACCTTCTGTCCCGAACGTCTCGACTTCCGTCGCAGCAGGTAACGTTTGAAGTGCGTCAGTACTGTCCGGTGTTTCAAATACAGGGGTGACCGCTTGGGTGAACTGTTTGCCGGTCGCAACGTCCGTCTGTTCGTCGACGACTGCCGGAGCAACGTCACCTTCTGCAAGACCGTTGACCGGAAATGAACTAAACAACATGACGGAAGCAGCCAGTGAGGTGAACCATTTTTTTGATAAAGGCATCGTATGTAAGACTCCATTTCTTGAAAAATTAATTTTGAACCAATTATAACTAAGTTTACCATGTTCATTTTTCATGAAGTAGTAAGATATCAAAAAAAGTCAATTTCAGACTAAAAATTGGGAACAAAGGAAAAGGTGTTCTCCTGTTTTGGAGAAACACCTCTTTCATCATTTCGTGTCGTCTTCATGGTCGACTTGCCACTCCCAATCGAGCATGCCGTAGATCAGTGAGTCGCGCCAATGATCTTCCAAGTAGACAGTCTCACGCAGTTGTCCTTCCTTTGTCATCCCGACTTTTTGCAAGACACGTTCTGAGGCAAGGTTTCGCGGATCACAGGTCGCCGTAATGCGATGTAATTCTAACTTCTCGAAGCCGAATTCGAGTAAAAAACTAGCGATGGACGTCGCATACCCATTACCCCATTCGTCGGGAGACAGGATATAGCCAATTTCCGCACTTTTATGTTCGGCATCGGTGATGACAAGTTCGCCAGCACCGATAACATGGTCGTTTGAAAAGGTAACGGCAAAGACATAGCGGCGTCTCGGATTTTCAAGCTCACTTTCGAGCGCATCATGGATGAACTGTTTACTATCACTTTCGGAGTTTGGTCCCCATGACTGATACTGGCTGACAATCGGTTGTGAAGCATAGGCATGGACGGCTTCTAAATCCTCTGGCGTGAAACGACGAATACGTAGTTGCTCGTTGATTTTATAGCGCATGATGGACTCCTCCTCTATAGTTGACTCTCTCTATATATTGGCCATTCGGTCTGATTTTCCTGTTTGACAGGCAAAATCAAGCGTGCTAAAGTCGGTGTATCGAATGAAATGAATAGTGATCCTCTAGGGTTCCGTTCGGCTGGACCAAGGGAGGAACATAAGGGAAACCTTATGCAACGGAGGGATAAAAGCCCGGGAGTAAAGCGTTTTGGCGCTTGCTCTCGGGCTTTTTTGTTGGAGATATAAGGAGGAAATTATATGACTAAGTATTGGTTGAGTATCGTTTTAGCGGCATTTTTTGAAGTCGGCTGGGTCATCGGATTAAAACACGCGGCGACACCACTCGAATGGGGGGCGACGATCATCAGTATCATCGTCAGTTTCACCGTTCTGATCAAAGTCAGTAATCATTTACCGGTCGGAACGGTGTACGCGGTATTCGTTGGGCTTGGAACGGCAGGGACTGTCCTGACAGACATCCTATTGTTTGGTCAATCCGCGTCGATCGTCAAATTGATGCTGATTGTTGTTTTGCTCGTCGGTGTCATCGGATTGAAGTTAGTCAGTGGGGAGGGTGAAAAACAATGAGTTGGTTTTATTTGATTCTCGCAGGATTATTTGAGATGGTTGGTGTCGTTTTGATCAACACGTTTAATCAACAAAAAAATGCAAAAAATCTTCTGTTGATGTTCGCTGGTTTTGGATTCAGTTTTTTATTCCTGACCTTGGCGATGAACGAACTTCCGATGGGAACGGCATATGCAGTCTGGACCGGAATCGGTGCAGCAGGCGGCGCAGTTCTCAGCATGATTTTTTATAAGGAAGCGAAAGATTGGAAACGGCTGGTCTGTATCGGTTTGATCATCAGTGCGACCATCGGTTTGAAGCTGATTGGAGAATAAACATAACATTTAGATTACTTTTCCGATCAGAGCCGACTTAGTGGCATATTTTAGTGTGAAAAAGGAAATACTCCTTATAAGACAGTACGTCATTAAAATCGTGCATAAGGGGATGGATCGGTATGAAGACGAAACAGTATATCGGAACGTTTTATAAAGAAGAAGAATTGATCTCGAAAATGGATGAGTTGCATCAGCAAGGTCATCGCGAAGAAGATTTTTATATCATCGTCAAAGAGAAATCGAATCTGCAACTCGTTCGGAGCCAAATGGACGCGGAGATCGCAACGACGAAACCATCATGGCTTGACCGGATTCGGGGCAATCAGGGACGCGATCAGGAAGTAGATAGTCTGTTTGGTTCACTGGAGTTACCGGCTGATCAAGTCGAAGTCCATAAAACAGAAGTCGAAGGCGGCGGATTCGTGTTATTACTCGAAGTCCAGGACATCCAGTTCGATCCCCATCTGAATACGGACAATACCCATCCGGATGTCAAAGTTCGTTATGGCAGTTATGAAGAAACACGTACGTCAGAGGATGCCAATTCGAATGCCCAGCTTGGATCAGGGAATCCGCTTGATGTCGATAAGGATTCAAAAGAAGAGCATGCCGAAATTGATCTGCATCGAGCGGGTACAGATAAGATGCCGCAAGATGAACAAGCGATTGATCACGCAAAGCTTAATGGAGACCGCGAACCGAACATTGCGATGCGGCGTGATGATGACTTCAAACGTCCCGAGTGGGAAGAACAAAAAGCACGTCACGAAGACAAGGATGAAGATGAAAAACAAGAGCTTCATCGTCCGAACCGTTCGGCAGACCACTCAGATGATCTGGCGAAACAAGATCATGGGAATGATTTGGATCGTTAAAAAATAAAAACGGAGTGCTCTAAGCACTCCGTCAACATCAAACGATGTTCACTTTACCTGTGAGCATCGTTTTGTTTTTCATTTTTTATGCATCTCGTCCGGATTCGAACCGGTCCGTTCATCCCGGTTCAGCTGATCGATTTGCTTCATGTCATCAGACGATAAAACAAAATCAAAGACATCTAAATTTTCTTGAATCCGGTTTGGTGTGACGGATTTTGGAATCGCGATGATGTCATGCTGCAGGTGCCACCGTAAAATGACTTGAGCCGGTGTTTTGGCGTGACGTGTCGCGATGTCTGTGATGACAGGCTCCGTTAAGGCGTCGCGTCCTTTCATTAAAGGACTCCATGCTTCGACGACAATTCCGTTTTTCTGACAAAAATCACGAATCGCTTTTTGGCTCAAGAACGGATGCAGTTCAATCTGATTGACGGCAGGGACAATCGTTCCTTCTTCGAGAATCCGCTTGAGATGCGGGATGTGGAAGTTTGAGACACCGATGGCTTTGGTTTTTCCTTCTGCATAGAGGTGCTCGAGGGCCCGCCACGTGTCCATATATAAATCCTCATCCGGCATCGGCCAGTGAATCAAATACAGATCGACATAGTCGACACCTAATTTTTGAATGCTCGTTTCAAAAGCGGTCAGCGTTTCCTCATAACCTTGATCCTTGTTCCAGACTTTCGTCGTCAAAAAGATATCTTTCCGCGGAATCCCCGAATCTCGTAAAGCGCGTCCGACACCGGCTTCGTTTTCATAAATCATCGCGGTATCAATCGAACGGTAACCTGCCCGTAAAGCTTCGAGTACGGCCTCATAGACGTCTTGTTCAGGAACTTTAAACACACCATAACCCAGTTGTGGCATGACAAGTCCATTGTTTAATGTGATGTAATCCATCAAAATTTCCCCCTTTGGATGACAAATCTGTACTCACTTCAGTGTACGCCTTCCGTTACGGAAAATCGAATCAAACGAAGGGTTGAACCAGGGGACGGATTTCCGTATACTGAGCGTTAACAAATAATGGAATGAGGGGTCAGGATGATTCGTCAAGCAGTCTTACAATACATACACGAAGAACGCGCAGTTGACCGTCTAACGGAATTGTTAGCGGGAAGAAAAACCGTCATGATTCACGGAGAGAAGGCGCTGCAAGCGGCCTCACCGTATTTAGGAAAATTCCCTACACTTGTTTTCCGTGGGCACTGTACGGATGAACAAGTCGGACAGCTCGTAGATGCATGTGAGACCTATGAAATCATCATTGCTCTCGGTGGCGGTTCCGTCATTGATACGGCAAAACAAGTGGCCGTCAAACGGAATTGTCCCTTGATTGTCATTCCGACGATCGTCTCGAACTGTGCCCCATGGACACCCCTTAGTGTCATGTACGACGAACGGGGGCAGTATCTTCGTTTCGATACGATTCCCGTCGTCATCGAAGCGTTATTGCTCGACCACCGGATTTTAGCAGCCAGTCCATATGATTATTTTGTTGCCGGACTCGTTGATACGTTAGCCAAGTGGTATGAGGCACGCGCTCTCAGCGGCACGACGGCAGACGATCCGGTTGTCGAGTCCGCACTGCGGATGGCAGAACACTGTAAAGAGCTGATTTTGCGGACGCCGATCAGTCCGGAACAATTTAAGGACTATCCGTCATCGATTCAATATCTGGTGGAGACGGTCATTCCCCTTGCCGGAAGTGTCGGTGGATTCGGTGACGAAGCAACACGGGGAGCAATTGGTCATGGTATCCACAATGCGTTGTCTCCGTTTCCTTCGACGCATCGGATGCTGCATGGAAGTAAGGTCGGATATGGGCTGTTGATTCAAGAGTTGTTGCTCGGACAGACGGAGTCCTATGCAGAATTGCAGCACTATTTAGTAACCAATCAGCAACCGACGACGAGTGCACAACTCGGATTGACGGAGGCAGAACGGCAAAAAATAGCAGAGCGGATTGGCCAGGAGCCGCTTTGTCAGTTGATCAAAACGGATTTGTCCCCGGAAACAGTTCTTTCAATTTTAATGAAAAACGACCAGCACGTTGCGTACGCTCGTTGAAGCAGGTACGAAATAAAAAGCAAATCCGACGCCCGAATTGACCGGGAATAGGATTTGCTTTTCTTGATTACTGTGCTTTGGCAAATTCAGAATAAGGCGCAGGACGACCAAGCAGATAACCTTGTCCGAAGTCAAAACCAAGTTCGCGGCATAAGTCGAGCTCTTCCTGGCGTTCGATGCCTTCCGCGAGGATTTGAATCCCCATCTCTTTTGTTAAGTGACGTGCTTTTCGTAAAAAGGTTTCATTTTCAGCTACCGTATCACAATGGGAGATGAAGTCACGATCGATTTTGATGTAGTCCGGTTGCAGGAGGGACAACATATCGAGTGTCGAGAAGCCCGCTCCGACGTCGTCGAGCGCCACTTGGATCCCTTGTTTCTTATACTGTTCGAAGACGTGTTTCAAATGATTGACGTCTTCAATTTTTTCCGTTTCAACGACTTCAAACACAAGCCGGCTTGGATCCACATTATACCGTTCGACGATCTCGAACGTATGGCGAAGGCAATATTCCGGGTTGTAGATGGTCGAAGGAAGGAAATTGATAAACGTTTTTTCTGTCCCGCCAACTAAATGTGTCGCACGAATGGCCTCTTCGCGAGCACGTTGGTCGAGTCTTGAATGGAGACCCATCTTCGAAGCCGTCGAAAACAGCAAACCAGGTGACATGGAAACGTTTTGGTCCGCGGCTCGAAGTAATGCTTCGTTAGCGAACAGCGTGTTGTCTTGAATGTTGAAGATGGGTTGTAAATGACTGGTCATGACGCCGTTCTGGATAAAGTCAATCGTCTGCCGGTGACGCACCTGCTCGAGTAAAACCGAGGCGGCAAGCACCGGAGTGACGAGGCGAGAACCAGTTGCCCGGCAGGAGACCGGGAAATCTGCAATCCGTAACGTCGATTCGAGTAATTGCTCCAGTTGTTCAAAGGAATCATAAGAAACCACTTCGGATTCAGGTGACTGGATATGTAGGGAACCAGTCTCAATAAAGCGGATTGTCGTAGTACATTCAGCGCAAGGATGCCATATCAATAGATTTCCACCTCTCCTAGTAAAATACATTTTCAAAAGATGTATTTATTAAATTAGTTAAACTCTTTACCCGAAGATAATCCATCGCTAAACCGGATATCAACTATTTGTCCTTCTATTGACCAAACTAAAAAAAGAGATAGGTGAATTCGTCTAAGAAACGAATTCTCTATCTCTTTTATCGGTATCTGTCGATTGATTCTAAAGGACTAAAGTCGCATCCACAAAATCCAGGCGGTCAGATGAAGCAGTAAAGCAAGTGGAACAAACAATTGAAACTTCGCTGTCCGCGTTTTATGGCGGACAAGTTGCATCGCAAGTAACGTACCAAGTGCTCCACCAAGGAAAGCGATCGTTAATAAGGTGGCTTCCGGTGTCCGCCATGCCCGGTGTTTCGCCTGACGTTTATCCCGCCACATCGAAACGAAACCAATCCCGGTCATGATGCTGTAAAACAGAAGAATAATGGAGAAGGGTGTCATTCGATACCTTACCTTTCTGCGCCGCCGCCGCCGGAACTGCCCCCGCCGCCACGACTTCCACCACCGCCACCGCCGCCACGCATAATGGCAGAGAAGATGTTGATGATGGCAAAGAAGAACATTCCGCCGGTGAACTTCATGTCAAGAAGCAGCAACAGGACAAGTCCGGCGCCAATCAGGACTTTTGCCCAGGTACTTAAACCGCCGTCAGCACTCTTTTTGACCGGATCCTGCGATTCAAGCGATTGTTCTTTTGAGATGACGCTGACGACGGCTTTATACGTTTCAGAAGCCGCCTTACCATAGTCCCCTTGGTCGCGGTAGGGGACCGCATACTGATCAAGAATCCGTCCGGCAGTGATATCGGTCAGAATTCCTTCCAATTTATAGCCGACTTCGATCCGGAAATTTCGGTCTTTTTCGTTTGGAGCGACGACGACTAAAATGCCGTTATCTTTTCCGGCCTGTCCAATGCCTTGTGCCCGGAAGGTTTCATTGGCATACGTGCTTAAATCTTGTCCTTTTAAATCCGGCACAGTCTTGAGCACAACCTGTGCCGTTGTATATTGTTCGAGTTCTTGCCCGAGACGAGCGAGTTCCGCTTCTTCCGACGCGGTCAGCAGCTGTGCATCATCCTGGATGAAGAATGCTGCGCCCGTGCGTTCTGACACGGCTTCGGCAGTCGGAGTCAGAAGGAAGAAGACGAGGAACGCGGTGAAAAGCAGTCGCGTTCGTCGCCAAATCATTTCGAGTCACTATTGAAGTCGACCGTTGGGTTTTCACGGTCACTGTCTGAGATTTCATAATATGGTTTTTTCTCAAAACCAAACGCCGAAGCATAAAGCGAAGTTGGGAAACTGCGACGTTTTTTATTATAGACGGTCACGGCGTCATTATAATCCTTACGGGCGATACCGAGACGATTTTCCGTTCCTTCGAGTGTATCCATCAACGATTGGAACCGTTCACTTGATTTGAGTTCCGGATACGTCGTTTGCAAGGCAATCAGTCCGCGAAGTGAAGACGTGACTTGCTGATCGGCTTCGATCCGCTGTTCCGTCGAAGCGGCCCGTGCGAGACCAGCTTGTGCCTCAGCAATATCACCATACACTTTTTGTTCCTGACCGGCGACACCTTTGACGGTTTCGACGAGATTCGGAATTAAATCCGCTCGGCGTTTGATTTGGTTATCGACTTGCGACCACTTATTTGAAACATCTTCTTCGACATTGACGAGACTGTTGTATTGTCCGATTGCTAAAAAGGCAATCAGGACGACGACAGCAATCCCGATGATAAGAGGTAACTTGGAACCTCCACGATTTCTACGTGCCATAAATTCGTTCACTCCTTTTTCTGTATCTCATCTGTATATACCCTAATCCCTTCAATTAGTTTCACGAAAATGAAAAAAACCATCAGCGTCTGCTGACAGTTTTCAGGATTACATGTAGACGATGACGGCGAGAATCGTTGCTAAGACCAGACGATAGATCGCAAACGGGACAAGCTTGATCTTATTAATCAGTTTCAGGAAGAAACGAATCGACAGTAAGGCGAATGCGAATGAGGCGATGAAGCCGACTGCATAAAAACCAAGGTCTCCAGCATTGATATATTGCCAGTTCTTGACGAGTGATAAGGCACTTGCACCGAACATGATCGGGACGGCCATGATGAACGTAAAGTCAGCCGCTGTCCGGTGATTCATCCCGAGGAACACCCCTCCGGAAATCGTCGAACCGGACCGCGAGAAGCCCGGCCAAAGCGAGATACACTGGAAGAGACCGATCAGAGCCGCTTGGCGGTAAGAAATCTGATCGAGTGTCGTCGTTTTTGGTTCTTTTGGTCCAAGTTTATCCGCTGCAATCATCAGGATCGCACCGGCTGCAAGACCGATGATGACGGTATCAATCGAGAACAGGTTCTCGTCGATGAAGTCTTCAAACAGCAGACCGAGAACGGCTGCCGGGAGTAAACCGATCAGGACGTGACGTAATTTCAGTTTGTGTGTCCCAGACGCGTCATGTTCCCCTTCGATCTTATAGAGACCAATCAGGCTGAACAACCGTTTCCAAAAGACGACGATGACGGCGAGGATTGATCCCAGCTGGATGACGATCTTAAACGTATTCGCGGAATACTGACCTAAGAATTCTGATGTCTGAAGCCACATATCGTCAACGATGATCATATGTCCGGT
Source organism: Exiguobacterium sp. s128 (assembly GCF_018618815.1). Classification (NCBI taxonomy): domain Bacteria; kingdom Bacillati; phylum Bacillota; class Bacilli; order Caryophanales; genus Exiguobacterium; species Exiguobacterium sp. s128. The sequence goes on from NZ_JACSMT010000022.1 coordinate 25,658, forward strand.
TGAGGAAACAGGCGCGAATTCCGTCATCCCTTCGACGAAACCGAGTAAAAGTGCTTTAAGTAATTCAATGATAGTCATGTTATTCTCCTTCTATATTTTTCTAATTAAAAACATATCATGTTTTATTCTTCTGAGATAGAACTAATCGAAATATCGGGCGCAAGTCTGAGAAAAATGTGACTTGTTGAAAAATCAAAAAGAGCGTAAACTATTCTTATAATCAAACAATCGTTTGAATGAGGTGAGAAGATGGAAACCAAAACAGAACGACTTCACGTGACCGGAATTGATTGTGCCAACTGTGCAGCCAAAGTCGAACGTGGTGTTTCGAACGTCAACGGCATCGAGCAAGCCAATTTAGATTTTGCCGGGCAAAAACTGTATCTGACGTATGAAAAAGAAGCAATACTCGACGATACCTATCGTGCGGTCGTCAATCGAGTCCGGGAACTGGAACCAAATGTCGTGCTCACGCGACCGGATGCACCAGACGGCGAGGACGATCACGGTCATCACCATGATCACGGACCATTCCTGAATAAAACGAAAAAAATTCAATATGGTGTGGGTCTGCTTTCCTTCGCCGGGGCTTATCTGGTCCCGGGATCAATTGACCTTCTATTTTTTGCGATTGCGTACTTGTTGATCGGATGGGAAGTCTTGCGAACGGCCGTCCGGAACATACGACACGGACAGATTTTTGATGAGAACTTCCTGATGTTCATTGCGACGATCGGTGCGTTTTTGATTGGCGAATATCCGGAAGCCGTCGCCGTGATGCTGTTTTATCAAATCGGTGAGTTTTTCCAACATCGTGCGGTGGATCAATCCCGGAAATCGATTGCTGAACTGATGGACATTCGCCCGGATGTCGCGACGCTTGTAGACGGACGACAAGTCCGGCCGGACCAAGTGATGATTGGTCAACGGATTCTCGTCCGGGCAGGTGAAAAAATCCCTTTAGATGGGACAGTCCTTGAAGGAGAAGCCTTCATCGACACAACCGCCCTGACCGGCGAGTCGGTCCCGCGACGGGTCCGACCGGCCGATCCGATTTTAGCCGGGACGATCAATACAGATGGACACCTGTTGATTCAAGTCGACCGCCGGTATGGTGAGTCAACGGTTGCTAAAATTCTTGATTTAGTGGAAAATGCATCGCGTCATAAAGCACCAACGGAAAAATTCATCACCCGCTTCGCGCGTGTCTACACACCTGTCGTCGTTGTGATTGCAACATTGCTCGCGGTCGTGCCACCACTCCTGATCAGCGGGGCGATATGGGGGGACTGGATTTACCGGGCACTTGTCTTCCTGGTCATCAGCTTTCCGTGTGCGCTTGTCATTTCGATTCCGTTAGGATTCTTCAGCGGGATTGGTGCTGCTTCAAAACGGGGGATTCTCGTTAAAGGAGGCAATCACCTTGAAGCGTTGCAACAGCTGGATACGGTTGTGTTCGATAAAACCGGGACACTGACAGAAGGTGTGTTTGAAGTCGTCGAACTGCGTCCGGTAAGTGGATCGGACGAAGAACTGTTGCAGGCGGCTGCGACGGTCGAACAACACTCGAATCATCCGATTGCGAAATCCATCCAACGCCTGTACGCGACACGTGGTGTCGTCACAGTGAAGGGACAAGATTACCGGGAAGTAGCCGGATCCGGTGTCACCGGACGGTTTGGAACGGATCAGATGGAGGCGGGGAACGCCCGTTGGTTCAAGGAATTGGGCTTTACGCCGCTTGATCAGACGGAAGACGGGACGTATGTCCATGTTGCCAAAAACGGAACGTACCTCGGGTTTATCCGGATTGCGGACCGGATTAAATCCAGCACGGTTGACGCCTTACAGGATCTAAAAAAACTGGGTGTCCGTCGAACGGTCATGTTGACCGGCGACCGGCAGGAGACGGCACAACGAATCGGTCAACAGATTGGCATCGATCAGATCGAAGCGGAACTTTTACCGAATCAAAAAGTCGAACAGCTGGAAGCGATCTTGCGACAAGCAAAAGGGAAAGTCGCGTTCGTCGGAGACGGCATCAACGACGCACCGGTTCTGACACGGGCAGATGTCGGTATCGCGATGGGCGGACTCGGAAGTGACGTCGCGATTGAAGCGGCAGATGTCGTCTTAATGACGGATGAACCGAAGCAACTCGTGGAAGCAATCCACGTCGCGCGTGCCACCCGGAAAATCGTCTATCAGAACATCATCTTTGCACTCGGTGTCAAAGGAGTTTTCTTACTCCTCGGCGCCTTCGGGATTGCGACGATGTGGGAAGCGGTCTTTGCGGACGTCGGTGTGACCGTTCTTGCTGTCTTGAATGCGATGCGGATTTTACGGAAATAACAATGGACATGCAATAAGACCTCTCCCGTGTCTCACAGGAGAGGTCTTATTCGTTTGCTGTAATACTACATTATCCGAGTGCGACGTCCAAAATCATCATGACGGTGAAACCGACCATCAGACCAAGTGTTGCCAAGTCTGAGCCGTTTTCAGCCTGCGATTCGGGAATCAATTCTTCGACGACGACGAAAATCATCGCACCGGCGGCAAACGCCAGGGCATATGGTAAGAGCGGCTGGATGAAGAAGACAGCGGCCGCCCCGACCATGGCGGCAATCGGTTCGACGATCGCCGACAATTGTCCGTAGTTAAAGGCACGCCGGCGTGACATCCCTTCACCACGGAGCGGAATCGACAAGGCTGCCCCTTCCGGCATGTTTTGAATCCCGATCCCAAGTGCGAGTGTCAAGGCGCCGGCGACTGTCGCCCCGTCCATGTTGAGCGCTGCTGCACCAAAGGCAACACCAATCGCTAAACCTTCCGGGATGTTGTGTAAAGTAATCGCGAGAAACAACAGCGTTGTCTTTTTCAGACCGGTCGACGGACCTTCGGCTGTTTCGAGCGGAGCGGATAAATGCAGGTGGGGAGTTACGAAATCCAGGAGGCGGACAAAAAAACCACCTGCCAGGAAACCGATTGCGGCCGGCAACCAGGCAATTCCACCATCATTTTCCGTAAATTCAATTGCCGGGGCGAGCAATGACCAAAACGAAGCCGCAATCATAACACCGGCGGCAAAGCCGAGCATCATATTCATGACCCGTTTTTCAATCGTCGTAAAGACGAGGACAAGTGCGGCTCCGAGTGCCGTCAATCCCCAAGTCATCATGCCGGCAAGCAACGCTTGCACGACGACCGGAAGTCCGGTAAACCATTCCATCATACCAATCAATCCTTCTTTCAATGCTAATTCGTAAGATAAGTGCGTAAGATACAGCAGCTTCTGTCTCTTCTACCCGTTTTCAATCCGAATGATTCGTCCGAGCGGAATCTCGATCCGTGATAATCCACGCAATATGAGATAGGCACGTTCACGATGCACCTGCTCGATGAACCCGGAGGTCGTGACATAGCCTCTTTCACTATAATACGTGATTTCAAGCTCGGTTCCTTCTATTAATGCTTGTTCAAGTAAGAACTGCCAGGGATACTGCAATTGTTCATCGATGATTGGAAGATCGATTTGATGGTTTTCAAGATAATAGGCTTTGAGAAGTTGAATGTGTTCCGGCATCAGAAAGGGAAGCCATTTGAGGTCTCCACGATCATGATAACGTGTCATGCTGGTCACCTCCCGGATGGCCGCCGACGAACCGGAGCCGGCGTTTTGCGACACTTGTATCAAGGAAGGACACAGCGAGCCGGATCGTTCCTTTTCCGTAACGTAAATTGACGTGGTCGATGGCTTTTAACAAGCGCTTTCTGCGCCAGACCTTTGTATTGTCTTCAAATAAGGACAACTGAAGTGTTCCCTGATCCGGAGTGAGTTGCCCGAGGGCGACCGATAAAAAGCGGACCGGTTCACCGTCGAGCCAATTCGGTTCGAACAATTGGAGGACGTAACGCAACAACAGCCGTTCATCAGATGTCGGATAAGGCAGGCGGAGCTGTTTCGAAAAGCCGTCCCGGGTGACATGGCGGGAGTAGCGAACGCCGAGATGCACCGTCCAACCGACTTGATTAGAAAAACGGACCCGTGCCGCGACATCGCCTGCTAATTCGGCCAGAACTAAACGAATCTGTTCGTACTGGTAATAATCGCGCATCAAGGTCACTCCATGTCCGATTGTTCTTTTGGTATCCGGCGCAGTCTGGAATAAGGTCATCGGATCAATGATGGTCGGAGAACTGTCGATTCCCCAGGAATGGTGCCAAAGTTCTGCCCCGAGGACTCCAAACCGTTCGTGTAAGTCTTCAACCCGTGCTGCGGCCAGGTCACCAATGGTGTTGATCCCCATTACCGACAAGTGTTGCTCCATCATCCGTCCGACTCCCCACATCTTGCGAACCGGAAAATCATGCAACAACCGGGAGACATCTGCATAACCGCATTGTGCGATGCCTTCACGTTTTCCACGTAAATCGAGCACCAGTTTTGCGATGACGTTGTTCGGACCGATGCCGATCCGGACCGGAATGCCGGTCTGTTGCCAAATCGCTGTCTGGATTTTTTGAGCCGTTTCAACATCTGATCCAAAAAGCCGTTCCGTTCCGGTCATGTCGATAAAATTTTCGTCAATTGAATAGATCCGGATCGCATCGGGCGGGGCAAACTGATGCAAGACATCCAATACTTCAATTGATGTTTTCATATATGCGAGCATCCGCGGTTCAACGAGCATAATCTGCTTTCGCTCCCGATAAGGCAATTGTTCAATCTGATAGAGTCGACTGGCGGTCTTGATTCCGAGTTGTTTTAAGGCAGGGCTGGCTGCGAGGACAACGGATCCGGAGCGGGTCAAGTCCGATACGACAGCAAGTTTTGTCGTCAAGGGAGGCAAATTTCGATAACGGCATTCACAACTGGCATAAAAAGAGACACTGTCGACACAAAAGATCCGTCGATCGGGAAAAGAGATAGTCAGGTTCATCGGAAACTCTCCTTGGTACATAAAAGAACATTTGTTCTTGTTTTTGATTTGACTATATCATGGTCTCAGTCGGTCTCAAATCAAAAAACCAAAAAAAGAGTCAATCTTTGCTACACTGAGAAAGATGAAAGTGATGTAGAAGGAAAGAAGGGGAAGTACGTGAAAAAACAAATCATTCAATTACCCGAGTTACCGCACCAGCTGACACCGGAAACCTTTGCGGATGTCGAAATCGATGATCCGTATCTGTATCAAACGTTGTATGAAAAAGAGACATTACCGGTCGAGTTGACAGAACGGCTCGACGTCAATCAAGTCTGTTTTCGAAATGTCTCGTTTGCGGGACTGGTTTTTGAACGGGCTTCATTTGAAAATGTCCGCTTTGAACAATGTGACTTGACGGGGTGTCAGTTCCAGGACAGTCGTTTTCACCGGGTCGTTTTTGAGGATTGTCGCCTGACCGGAATTCACTTTGAATCGAATACGGTTGATCATGTGACGATCAAAAACTGTCAGGCCAATTATGCCCAACTGATTCGGACAGCGTTACGTCACGTCGCACTGGAGCAGACGACGATGCGGGAAAGTCATTTCTTTGAAATGAAGCCAACCGATTTCCGGCTGCATGAAGTTGATTTGTCGGAAAGTCAATGGGTCGAGACGGCATTAAAAGGACTGGATCTGCGGCAAGCCGACCTGTCCGGAATCACGATTGATCCACGTTTCTTACCAGGTGCTATCGTTACGGAAAGCCAGGCCATCACGTTTGCCCGGTTACTCGGACTCGTCATTCCAAGTCATGATTAACGATCAAAAAAAAACGAAGTTCACTGTCCCGAATACTACCGGGATAGTGAACTTCGTTTCGTTTAGAGGGAAATGGTTTCGCCGTCATCTGGAATGAGGAAATGAGCGGATAAATGATGGGCAGCCAAGAAATCAGCAATCATATCACGACGCAGAAGACAATGATTGACGGATTCGAGGTGCGAGACGATGATTGTCGACTCAGCAGCTGCTTGATGAACGGCGAGTAAATCGCGCTGGGACATCGTAATCGGTTCTCCGGTCAAGAATTGTGCCGCACCACTGTTGACGACGATGATGTCGGGTGCATGTTGTTCGATCGCAGTCGCGACGTCATCACACCAAATCGTGTCACCGGTGATATAGAGTGTCGGTTCGTCGGGATGCGTCAAGACGATACCGGAAACGGTACCCATCCGTTGGCCGATTTCTCCAACGCCGTGTTGACCCGATGTATGAGAGACGCGGATATCGCCGAGCGTCAATCCATTCTCAAACGACGAGACGTTCGTGAATCCGGCTTCGCGGATCGTGGCAACGTCCGCCTCATTTTGCGCATAAAGCGGGATTTGTTTCGGCAAAACCTTTTTGGCCGTCTCATCAAAGTGGTCGGCATGCAGATGGGTGACGAAAATTGCGTCCGGATCGAGTAACGTCGAGACATCGACCGGTAAGTCGACGAGCGGGTTCGGAACGGCATTGGGTGTTTGCCCAAACGGCGGCAAGGTTCCTTTTTCACCGAGAAACGGATCGATTAAAAATACTTGATTGGCATAAGTGACGACGAGGGTTGCATTACGAATCTGTTGAATATCCACGGGCAGTCTTCCTTTCGGGTTGGGAATGTGTCAGTGTTCGTTCATTTCCCATTCAGACGCCGTGTTAATCATATTTGATCGTCAATCGTCTTTGAAAGTACCTTTTCCATCGCCAGAACATCAACATAATACCCATTGAGCATTCCTTGTTCCTTAAATGTCCCGACGATCCGGAAGCCGGACCGGATATAGAGTTTTTGACCGAGTTTATTAAACGGGAAGGTAAACAGGATCAATTTATGGAATCCCTGCGTGATCGCGTGTTCCTCGATGATCCGTAAGAGCTGTCGTCCGATGCCTTGACCGCGGTGGGTCCGGGTGATGTAGACAGACAGTTCACCGACGGATTGATAGACCGGACGCGGATTGTACGGGTCAAGCGAGATGAAGCCAAGAATCGTCGTTCCTTCATACGCCACAAACCCGGCATAACGTGTCGTTCGTTCCTGATACCAGTCTTCCATGAAAGATAATTCCTTGGTATCCGTTTCAAGCGTCGCAATCCGATCTTCGATGCCTTCGTTATAGATGGCGAGGATGTCTTTCAAATCAGCTTCTTGGACAGGGCGAATCATCATACACGTGACCTCCAGTTCAAATGAGTCTTTTCTTCATTATATAGGAGGAAACGGAAACAAGCGGTATGTTTGTAGGATAGAAAAAAACAGACAGCCGGATAAACCGGACCATCTGTTTTCAGGAGAATGCTTTAGTTAGTTGTTTCAATTGGATCTTTTTCATAAATCGGCACCCACCCGTCCGTCGTCACGAAAATCCGCACGGCAACGACTTGACGGTCGTCCTGGAGCGTGAAGTAATGACGGGTGTTGACTGGGACGGAAATCAAATCACCCGGATTCAACTCAATGTTGTAATAGCCGACTTCGTCATCCTGGATGGCAAAAACACCGTGACCGCTGACGATGAACCGGACTTCGTCATCCGTGTGATGGTGTTCTTTCTGGAAGTTGACGAGCAACTCATCCAAGTTCGGTGTTGCGTCAGACAGGGAGATGATATCAGCCGTCTGATAACCGCGACGTTCCGAGACATCCGTGATTTCCGGTTGGAACGTACCGAGAATCGTTTGTTTGTCCGCATCCGTCAACGTGTACGTGTCGACCAGTTCCGCTGGGAGTTTCGTGACATCCCATTGTTCATACAAGACGCCGCGTGAAGCCAGAAACGCAGACACCTCGTTTTGATCCGTATACCGTTCGTTTGTTTTTTGGAAAAGTACTGTTGCCATTGTAAATTCCTCCTTTTAATGAATCGCCTGTCGGCACGTTTGTAGTTTTAAGGTGTAACTGAACAAAAACTCGAATGCTTCCAACTGTTTTTTGGCTTCAAAGGCAGTCGGTGCCCAGACAGTGATGCCGTGATTGCGGATCAGGACGGCGCCGCTCTCGGCATGCACATGCGCTGCAAAGGCAGCGGCAAGTGTCGGAATGTCTGCATAGTTCGGGATAATCGGCACACGGACTTCCGCATTTTCTTCCCAAAGGCCGAGTGCTTTGATGATTTCCTGACCGGCAAACCGAATCTCGCCTTGGTCCCCGTACAGTTCCGAAATGACATTGTTGTCGATCGTGTGGACGTGAAGGGAACACCCGGCAGTCGTTCGGTTGAAGACCTCGACGTGGAGCAAGGTTTCGGCAGAGGGACGACCCGTCTGTTCGCCGATCAGTTGACCGGACGCGTCGACATGGACGAAGTCGTCCGGTGTATCCTGCCGTTTGTCCTTACCGCTTGCCGTCACGAGAAATTCAGTCGGTTGATCGGCTGTCCGGATGGCGAGGTTACCGCTCGTACCGGGAAACCAGTCGCGTGCGGCGAACTCCTGTTTAATGGCACGTAATTCTTCGTATCGTTTCAAGAATGTCATGCGTACACCTCCGTTGTCTGTAAGTGTTCGACGATGTCATAAAACGTTTCAAACGGTGTATAGGGAATACCGTGTTGTTCACACAGTGTAATCAGATAGTCCCGGGCATAGACGTGGTCAGCTTGTTTCGCCAGTTCGAAATCCGTCACGGAGTCACCGATGGCGATGATCGTGTCACCGTCCTGCTTGAGCTTTCGGGCAATCGACGTTTTACAACACCCGCATTGATTGTTGCATGCCGCATCGCAAGCGTGTGGCCATTCAATCCGAATCGTCTCTTCGCTAAAGTCACTGCCGTTGCAATAAATCGCTTCATCTGTCAGTAATCCTTTAAGAATGGGTTGGACAAAAAAGTCGATTCCGCCGCTGACGATCGCAAAGTCGATCCTGTTCGATTTGGCAAAGGCGAGTAAGGTCTTAAAGCCGGGACGAATGACAGCCCGCTGTTCCAAAAAATCAACATAGTCTTGTTTCCGGTCTGACGGAAGCAGCCGAAACATCTGTCCGACGCCGGACTGGATCGAAAGGGACCGGTCGAGCACACCTTTTTTCAACGGCTCAAAAGCTGCCGGTGGAGCAAATTCTTTCATCAACGCGATGATGTTGTCGTGTTCCGTCACCGTGCCGTCGAAGTCACATAAAATCCGGATCGTCATTTCGTGATCCCCCAAGCGTCAAGGGCGACCCGTAATTCTTCCTGCCGCGTTGCGGCACTTGTCAACGATTCTCCGGTCAGTGCGGCGTCGAGCGCCTGACGGAATGCAAGGACACCGGCAGCGGCACCTTGCGGATGACCGTGAACGCCGCCTCCGGCATTGATGACGGAATCGATGCCGAAATCATGAACGAGTTGGGCGACGAGACCGGGATGGATTCCGGCGGACGGGACCGGGAGAATCGTTTTTGTATTACCGATTCGGGTCGCTTCGACCGCAATCCCGCGGGCCAAGTCTTTGGCGAGGGCGACGTTCCCGTACGGCGACGGGAACAGTGTCAAGTCGGCACCAGCGAGTCGCGGTAACGTCCCGAGTAACACGGGAGCGGAAATCCCGTAATCAGGACTTGCGATCAAGGCACCGCTTAAGGCCGGGTGATTAAAGATTGGAACGGAAATGTCCGGATCAGCAGCTAACTCGCGCAGGACATCGAGTCCGTATGTAAACGTGTTGAGCAGGAAGGCCGTCGCACCTGCTTCAATCAAACGTTTTGCCTGCTCTTTCAAGCGGAAGACCGGACCGCTCAACGTAATCGCATAAAGAGCCCGTTTACCGGTCTGTTCATAATGTGCATGGAGAACTTCTCGTCCAATCCGTGCCCGGTCGAGTGCCGGTGTCAACGGATTGTCGTATAAGATTTCATCATCTTTGACGAGATCAATCCCACCGGCAAGCTGGGCTTCAAGTTGTTCCCGTAAAAAAACGAGGTCCCGTCCGATGACGCCTTTAAATATGCTCATCAACAGAGGGCGGTCATGGACTTGGATCAATTGACGGACGCCCTCGATGCCGAATTTAGCACCGGGAAAATCCGGTGTGAACGTAGCGGGAAGCTGAAGATCCGTCAGTTTGATTTGACCGTCGAGCGACAGCTTGCCGAAGACGGTCGTCAAAATCGCCGAAAAGTCTCGTGAGACGTTGTGTTCCGGATAACGGATTGTGACATACCCTTTTCCGTCGTGTTCTTCCGTATGGACGACTTGTCCTTTAAAGGATTCAAGCTGTTGTTGTTCCAAATGATTCAAATCGGTCCATGAGCCGACCGTCAGACCGAGGGCGATTTGCTCTGCCCGTTTTGGTAACTGATCGGTCACGCCGAGTTGGTACGTTGCGGTAATGTACGCCATGATCGTCGTCTCTCCCTTGTTAAAAAATACAAAAATGGTCCCTCGTCAATGACAAGAGACCATGAAGAATTGCGCGTGGACTCTTATCTGTCAGCGTGTTAGCTGCAAGAATTAGCACCGTGCCAAATGGTCGGTTGCTGCGACATCGTAGGGCTCGTCCCTCCGTCTGCTCTTGATAAGAATTGGATGAAATTGTGAAATATAATTGCAATTTTTACATGAGATGACGGACTTGTCAAACTATTTTTTGAAAATTTATTTTTTTGAAAATACTTCTTCTATAGACGATTCCGTTTTTGAATCCGTTTCACTAAAAATTGGAATTGACAGACTACCAGCAACGCACGTAGTATTCAAATCAACATCAAATCACACGACAACTACATATGACTCTTATCGTGAGTTGGCAGAGGGAATTGGCCCGAAGACGCCGCAGCAACCGACCATCCGGCACGGTGCTACATCCAACAGACATTCGTCTGAGAGATAAGAGGACGGAGTATTCTACTGCGCCTCTTTTCTTTGACGAAAAGGGGCGTTTTTTCGTGTGATCATCAAGGGGGAAATCATAATGGGATATCAAGCATTTACAGTACAGGACGCCATCGAACGGGTTCGGACACTCGGTCTGATCGGCAATGAACCGGTGACGGCAGAAGAAATCGGGGACGGCAATTTAAACCTGGTCTTTCGGATTCATGCGGGGGACCAGCACCTGATTTTAAAACAAGCGTTACCGTATGCGAAGGTCGTCGGTGAAAGCTGGCCGCTGTCGCTCGAGCGGGCATGGATCGAACAGTCAGCGTTAAAAGAATTCGCGAAAGTCGCGATTCCGTTCGTCCCGCGTGTTTATCATGCCAGCAAAGAAGAAGCCTTTACGGTGATGGAAGACTTGTCTCATCTGACAATCGTCCGGGCTGGATTGCTTGAGGGAGAGAAGTATCCGTTGCTCGCGGAACACATCGGTTCGTATTTGGCACGGACGCTCTTTTATACGTCGGATTTTGCCCTCGGCCCGGTCGCGAAAAAACAGATCGCCCGTCAGTACTACAATCCGGATCTGTGCGACATCACGGAGAAACTGATCTTCACGGATCCGTTTTATGACGCGGAAACGAATGCGATTGAAGCAGGACTGGAAGCGGAAGTCGACCGGGTCTGGAACGACGCGGAGCTGAAACGGGAAGTCGCGAAGCTCGAAGCACTTTTCATCACGAAAGGTGATGCCTTGCTGCATGGCGACTTACATACCGGAAGTATTTTTGCTTCAGCCGATGAAACGAAAGTCATCGATCCCGAGTTCGCGTTTTACGGACCGTTTGGGTTTGATGTTGGTCAGTTCATCGCGCATCTGTTTTTTGCCGCTTATCCGAACTATGACCAGTTGCGCGAGGAACGGATCAAGGACATCGATACGTTTTGGCTGACGTTTGCGTCGACGTTCAAGGCGTTGTGGGAGCGGGAAGCGGTGGAACCGTTCCGTTCAGCGGACGGTCTCGTCGAGGATGTTCTCAGTACGATTTTACAGGATGCGCTTGGATTTGCCGGATGTGAATTGATCCGCCGGACGATTGGACTGGCACTGGTCGCGGACTTGGAACAGATTGCCGATCCGACCGTTCGTCTCGAACGGAAACGCCATGCGTTACGCCTCGGTGCTGCGTTGATCAAACGCCGGACGGAATGCAAGACGTTTACGGATCTGCGGAACTTTGACGTAACGGAGGAACTCAGCCGATGAGTCAATTCGTTCAGAGCATCATCTATGAAAATGGGACGGTGACGATTTTGGACCAAACCCGTCTGCCGCAAGAAGAACGGTATGAAGTGATCCAGGACTTGGCGCAAGCGATTGACGCCATTAAACAACTTCGTGTCCGTGGGGCACCGGCAATCAGTTTATTTGGTGGTTTTATCCTGGTCCAAGAAGCGTTCCGTCGGACGACAGGACCGCTTGACGAGGTGAAACAGGAACTGTTGACGGTGTCGGCACAATTACTGTCCACCCGGCCGACCGCCGTCAATTTGCGAAACGTCCTTGACGAACTGAATCAACTCATTGTTTCGGCAACGACGCTTGCGGAACTGCCGAAACGTCTGGAACAAAAAGCACTGGCGCTTTATGAGGCGGATGCCAAGACCTCCCGGCAAATCGGTATTCATGCGCTAGAATTGTTCCAGTCCGGTGACCGGATTCTGACGATTTGTAATGCCGGATCGATTGCGACAGCGGCTTACGGGACGGCACTTGCTCCGTTTTATCTAGCGAAAGAACAGGGGATTCCGCTCGCCGTTTATGCGTCGGAAACCCGTCCGTTACTGCAAGGGGCACGTTTGACGACATGGGAACTGCAACGAGCAGGGATTGACGTGACATTAATTACCGACAACATGGTCGCCCATACGATCAAAGAAAAGAACATCACTGCCATCATCGTCGGTGCTGACCGTATTACGCGAAACGGCGATACGGCGAACAAAATCGGCACGTTCCAACTGGCGTTACTGGCCCGTGCTTTCGGGATTCCGTTTTATGTCGCCGCACCGCTGTCGACCTTTGATTTTACGAGCTTGTCGGGAGACGAAATAGAAATCGAAGAGCGGGCAACGACGGAAGTGACGCAGTTTGCCGGACAAGTGACGGCGCCTGCAGGTGTACCGGTCTTCAATCCTGCTTTTGACGTGACACCACACGAATTGATCACGGCAATCATCACAGAACTTGGGGTCATCGAACAACCATCCGTGGAAACGATCGAACAAACGCTTGGATTAAACACGATTTAAAACAAACAGGGATTCGTGTTAATTGATGTCGAATCGCGTGTTAACTTACGTCATTGCCGGATGTTTGCAACACGTATCACCAGTTCCGAAAAAAATAATCAAAAAAACAGGTTTAACTTAGAATAGAATCGGTAATATTCAGTATATGAAAGGATGGTGATGCACATGAATGATTATCAATGTATAGGGAACGATCGCATGTCGCTTCGAAAAGAAGAGGATCACCGGACTTGACGGATGCAACATGACAATCGACACGAAGTGATTCGTGTTTTACGTGCAAATTGCACGGCGCAAGAACGGTTTACGATATGTGATCGTTCCTGAAAGCAGGAAGGGGGAGTCGCGAACAGCGACCCCCCTTTTGTGCGTATTCAGCTACCCCTATGCCTTTAAAAGCAGACATGGATATGAGATGATATAAGAAGTCAGAAAATTCAACTACTAAATAGCAAGGGGCCAGACAATGCGAACCTATACAAAGGAGATTCAAGCGATCATCGACAACGTAGAAAAAGTAATCATCGGTAAAGAAGGTGTGATTACACAATCTTTAGCAGCGTTACTTGCCGGAGGGCACGTCTTGCTCGAAGACGTACCAGGTGTCGGGAAAACGATGCTCGTCCGTGCATTTAGCCGTTCAATTGGTTTGACATTTAAACGTGTTCAGTTCACACCCGACCTGCTGCCGTCTGATTTGACGGGAGTTTCCATGTATAACCAAAAGACGAGCCAGTTCGAATACCGACCGGGTCCTTTGATGGGAAACATTGTCCTGGCGGATGAAATCAACCGGACGTCACCGAAAACGCAATCGGCCTTACTCGAAGGGATGGCGGAAGCCAATGTAACGGTAGATGGAGAAATTCACACGTTACCGAATCCCTTTTTTGTCATGGCGACCCAAAATCCGATTGAACACGAAGGCACGTATCCACTTCCGGAAGCGCAACTCGATCGCTTTTTGATCAAGGTCAAGATGGGATATCCCGACTTCCAACAAGAGATGAAATTGCTGACACGCTTTGAACGGGATGAACCAATCGATACACTGCAGTCTGTCATCACGCGGGATGAATTGTTACGGATGAAAGAAGCCGTCAAGGACGTCCATGTCTCCCAGCCCGTTAAAAAATATATCGTCCATCTCGTACAAGCGACACGAACTCACGGATCTCTGTATCTTGGAGCAAGTCCTCGTTCATCGATTGCCTTGATGAAAGTAGCGCAAGCGTGGGCGTACATGGAAGGACGATCATTCGTCTTACCGGATGATGTCAAAGAATTATTGACTCCCGTCCTTTCACACCGTCTGATCTTAACAGCGGATGCCCGGTATCACGGGCAGACAGCCGAGCGTATCCTGGAACAAGTGAAAAAAGAAGTCGCCGTACCGATTCAACAAGACGTGGAGTCTTTATGACACGATGGCAAATCGGTTGGCGTTACGCCGTCTTGCTGTTCACAGTCCTCTCCCTCTGGGTCTATGCCCGAATTGACGGTGGGAATGTCGCTTCCTTGTTAGTGTATGTCATGGGAGGATTGACGATCTATTGGACGTTATTTTTAATCTGGCCGGTCACACAAGCGATTGCGACGCGTGAAGTGTCGAATAAAATGTTGGTTGCCGGGACCGATATTCCGGTCTCGCTCAAAGTCCGGCGGAAGTTTCCATTTCTTGTCGGATCTGTCGAGGTCAAAGAGGTCGTTCCAGCGGAGTTAAGTGAAGAACAACTGGACATTCGACATCCGCTCCGGGCCCATTACCGAAAAATCGAACACATTGAATACCTGATTCCGTCGATTCGCCGTGGGCTGTATCAAATTCCCGGTTGTGTGATCGAGATTCGAGATCCCTTTGGGTTGTTCATGCGTAAAAAACTGTATCCGGTTGAGACGTATCTGGCGGTTGAACCCGCTCGTTTAGCAGTTCAACTCCCACATGAAGACGACCGGGGAGACGGTGGGATTTCACCCGTCTCGCTTGATTTACGCCAGTCATCGTTTACCGTCGTCGGCGTAAGAGAATACGTCAGCGGGGACCGGATGAATCAGATTGATTGGAAAGCGACCGCAAAACGTCAAGGATTGATGACAAAAACGTTTGAACGGGAACAGGAACGGGAGACGACGATTGTGTTTGATGAAGGAACCGTCAGTGATGATGATTTTGAACGCAGCATCTCGATGCTGGCTGCCGCGACGGATCAACTCAACAAACGGCGCTTGAATTACCGGATTCATTTGGTCGGACATGGTGTCCAGTCGTTATCCTTACCACTCGAAGGCGCGAAACTGACCCATTATCTGATGACGGCTCAACCGAGTCGGACACGGTCGTTCATCGAGTCGTGGGAATACTCTTCGAAAGCGCTCCGACTAAACGGAAACGTCCTCTTCATCACACCTGACCTCGAATCCAACAATGAAATATGGATTTCGAAAGTCCGGCAGGAAGCGACCGTTCATGTCTACACACCAGAGAGGAGGGGCGATCAATGATACGAAGATTGATCTGGAATTTACTTGCCGGTCTCCTGTTCGCCAGTTTCATGCCACCGCTGCTTGAGTTGACGACGTTCGAAAGTGTCGTCCCGTTTCTTCCGCTCTTGCTGACGCCGCTTTTGTTATCACATGTCCGCCGAAGTTGGTTTTTACTTGGGAGTCTGCTGGCGTTACTCATCTCTTTTTATTTCATCTTGATCCCGGGCGAAGCACCGTGGAATCTGTTTCGTGAAATCGCAAGGGACATCAATCGAGTCATCAATGGTGAACTTCCGGGGCGAGCGGCCTTTGCCTTCTCGATCGGACTGATCAGTTTTCTGATCGGGTATCTTGCACGACGGACCTTTCCGAATCGTGGGTTCGTGTTTGGTCTTGCCCTTGGTGTGATTGGTTTCATTGCCTATTGTGATACGTGGACCGACTATTCGGGTGAACAGTTTATCCTTTATCCGATTGTCCTTGCCATGCTGCTGTTATATGCAACAGAGGTCAGTGAGCGACCAACCGCATCTTACGTCCGACCGCTGAGTGCGTTATTGATCATCGGAGCCACCGTGGTGGCGGCCGTTCAAAGTCCCGTCATCACCGCGACATGGCAGGATAGTTGGTATGACTGGACAGACGGATTTGAAGGTGAAGGGACATCGTCGAGTGCGATTCAAAAAGTAGGGTACGGCAACAATGACGAACAGTTGGGCGGTCCGTTTCAGATGGACGACCGGGAAGTGTTCCAAGTCGAAAGCGAAGGCAGTCGTTACTGGCGGGTCGAGACAAAAGACATCTATACCGGAAAAGGCTGGGTGTTATCCAAATCAGAACCGGAAATTGATTCACGAGGATTTTTCTCGAATTTCGGTGACGAAGTCGAGACGCGACAAGAACGGGCGACCTTCGAGTTATCTCGCGAACTTCCCTTTGTGCCGTACAACGGTGACAATGTCCGGTTGAGGGTGGATGAGCAACGACAAAATCTGTTGATCGATCCGGAAAACCAAAAGGTGTCTTACCTGGATGACGCGGAACGGCAACAAAACTATCAAATTCAATATACGTATCCGTTGTTTACAGAAGAAATTCTTCAAACGGACGAACCGATCACGTTGTCCGAGATGGAGCAAGACCGTTACTTGCAATTACCGGATAACCTGCCGGACCGGGTCCGTGATCTTGCGACAGAGATCGTCGCGGATGAGGACCGTCCGTGGGATAAAGCAAAAGCGATCGAAAATTATTTTGAACAGGAGAATTTTGAATACAATACGGAAGAAGTCGCCGTACCGAAAGAAAATCAAGATTACGTCGATCAATTTTTGTTCGAGACCAAACTTGGCTACTGTGACAACTTCTCGACGTCAGCGACAGTCCTACTCCGTGCCGCCGGTCTACCGGCCCGCTGGGTAAAAGGGTTCACCGGAGGCGATTCGGATGTCATCGGGGCTGCTGTGACGAGTTACACGGTCCGCAATAAAAATGCCCATTCATGGGTCGAAGTGTATATCGAAGGTCCGGGTTGGGTTCCACTTGAGCCGACGGTCAGCTTCGACGGTGCGGGACAGTATACGATCAACCAGGAAACAAATAACGAAACCGATCAAGCGAATCCGCAGCGTGACACGGAAACGGACACCGAGACGGCGACGCCAGAGCGACCGCAAGAAAATCTGTTGGACGAAGAACAAACGACGACAACGACGCAAAGCGAACAACAATCGATTCCTGTTTGGCCGATTGTCGGTCTGCTTGTTGGTCTTCTGTTCCTTTATCTGTTCCGGAAACCGTTGATCCGGATGGCGGCGATTGTATTCTTCCGGAATCAACTCAATCGTCCGGAAGGGTTTAAACGGATGTACCGGTTCTTGTTACGCCGTCTCGATAAACAAGGATTTCACTATAAAGACGGGCGAACGCTTGCTGAGCTGGCGCATGAGGTCGACGGTTACTATGAGACCTATGCGATGCGACCACTGACCGATGCCTATGAACGAATGGTCTACGGCGGCGAATCGTTATCAACCGATAAAAAACGCGAATATTTCGAAAATATCATTCGGCGGATAGAGGGTTGATATTTTCGAATTGATACAGGTACAATGGGAACAACGTAAATCATACATGCATCTCCTTTGTATATACTCGCGAATATGGCGTGAGAGTCTCTACCGGGTCACCTTAAACGACCTGACTATGAAGGAGCAGACCCTTCGTATACACTTTTTGTGAAGCGGCCTGCTCTTTTTCCATTTTCTTATGGGGGAAGAGTGGGCTTTTTTCATCGGGTTACGCATGAAATTGGAAAGGCGGGAATAGATTTGGAAGCACATTTGGACCAAGAAATGATCCTCGTCCTCGACTTTGGAGGTCAGTACAATCAATTGATCACACGCCGCATCCGTGATCTCGGAGTTTACAGTGAACTGCATTCGCATAAGATCACTGCAGCAGAAGTGAAAGACATCGCACCAGCCGGTATCATCTTCTCAGGTGGACCACGAAGTGTCTACGCAGAAGACGCCTACCGCTGTGATCCAGCAATCTTTGACCTCGGCATTCCGATTTTCGGAATCTGTTACGGTATGCAATTGATGTCGCAACACTTTGGTGGAACGGTCGAACGTGCCGGACACCGTGAGTATGGGAAAGCGACATTGACACTCAATGATCCATCACCTATGTATGCGAACCTTCCACTCGAACAAACGGTTTGGATGAGCCACAGTGACCTCGTCACATCGGTACCAAACGGATTTGTCGTCGATGGAACAAACGTCTCATGTCCAATTGCTTCGATCAAGAATGAAGAATTGAAAATGTACGGCGTCCAGTACCACCCGGAAGTCAACCACACGATGTTCGGAAAAGAATTGTTGAAAAACTTCTTGTTCGAAGTCTGTAACTGTACAGGCGACTGGTCGATGGGGAACTTCATCGAAGTCGAAATCGCGAAGATTAAAGAAGAAGTCGGGGACAAAAAAGTCCTTTGTGCCCTTTCAGGCGGCGTCGACTCGTCAGTCGTCGCAGCACTCATTCACGCCGCAATCGGGGATCAATTGACATGTATGTTCGTCGACCACGGTCTCTTGCGTAAAGGGGAAGCCGAAAGTGTCATGAAGACATTTGCGGATCACTTCCACATGAACGTCATCAAAATCGACGCGCAAGACCGCTTCTTGAATAAGTTAAAAGGCATCTCGGATCCGGAGCAAAAACGCAAAATCATCGGAAACGAATTCGTTTACGTCTTCGACGAAGAAGCGTCGAAATTGACGGATATGGACTTCCTTGCGCAAGGAACGCTCTACACGGATATCATCGAAAGTGGAACGGATACGGCGCAAACGATTAAATCACACCACAATGTCGGTGGATTACCGGAAGACATGCAGTTCAAGTTGATTGAACCGATCAACACGTTGTTCAAGGATGAAGTCCGTGCACTCGGAAAAGAACTTGGTTTGTCTGACGAAATCGTTTGGCGTCAACCGTTCCCGGGACCAGGTCTCGGTATCCGTGTCCTCGGTGAGATCACAGACGAGAAACTCGAAATCGTCCGTGAATCAGATTTCATCCTCCGCGATGAGATTAAAAAAGCCGGTCTTGAACGCGAGATTTGGCAGTACTTCACGGTCTTGCCACCACTTCGTTCAGTTGGTGTCATGGGTGATGAGCGGACATATGACTATGCAGTCGGAATCCGTGCTGTTACGTCGATTGACGGCATGACGTCGGATTGGGCACGCATCCCGTGGGACGTGCTCGAGAAGATTTCAGTCCGGATCGTCAACGAAGTCCAGAACGTTAACCGCGTCCTGTACGATGTGACGTCGAAACCACCTTCAACGATTGAGTGGGAATAAGGATTGAACCGGATGAAACGATTCGTCTCATGAAGCCTGTCATACCAACATTTTAAAGGAGACAGGTGAAAAGAAGTCCGTTCCACCTTCAACAATTGTATTTCGAAATGAAGCTCTCTTTTGTTCACATGATTTGTGAATGAATGGGGGCTTTTTTCGTGACTAAAATGATGGGACGGTAGAGTAAGTTCCGGCTGAACCAGCAAATTTAAGGGAGGAAACCATGATATATCGAGATGTGCATCCGTCACTTGCCATAAAATATGAAGAGAATATTAAATGGGGTAGGTGCTTTTATGATTGATTGGACATGGACTGAAGTCGACAAATTAGAGAAACAGGAGAAATGGAATGAAGCAAAAGCATATCTACTAAACTCTTGGCGGCAAAATCCCGCGGACTTAAAAACTGTGATTCGATTGGGCTTTTTTTGTTGGTATGTCGTAGTCGAACAAGGACCGCTAGGAATTGCAGATGCAGATGTAGATATGGATGAATTAGAGACGTTACTGGATGAAGTTACACATTTTGGCTTAACCCATTTTATGACGAATGAGGATTTTCTCTGGTGTTTTGGATATATGATTTCAATGTTTCCCTATTACTTTGGCGACTATGAACAGCGGGAAGAAAAAGGTATCTCAATGTTAAAACGTGCTTCTGAACTATGCCCGGACGAACCAATATATACATATTTAAGATCATTTTCCAATACTTATGACAAACATAAAGAGGTATTTCAACAGGTGCAAATTGTTTTAGAAGATCGATTTAAAGGAGAAGGCTTATTATCCGATTACTTTAAAAATGCATTCAATTAACAGGACAGTTAATTTTCAATTTTTCAATAGACGGTTTGTCAAATTAAGTGCAACACTTCTTCCGTGAAGACCTCGTATGCAGTTTTCCAGTTGAGACATTTTCGCGGTCTCCCATTG
>NZ_JACSMT010000023.1:0-45054 GCF_018618815.1 Exiguobacterium sp. s128
TTTTCCGCTAATCATCCGAATGAAACGCATCAGGAATAAAAAATGAGAGCTTTCTCAACTCATCTTTTGGCTAAGTTGACATCTATGGGCTTGCGCCTCGCCCGAGAAAAGCACGGAAAGAAACATCTTTTGTGAAACATACCTTTTTTCTAATCAAAAAAACGCCTTGCCGAAGCAAAGCGTTTCGATAATCAGTTACGAATCATGTAATCGAAGGCACCGAGTGCAGCTGTAGCACCTGATCCCATCGAGATGATGATCTGTTTGTAAGCACTGTCCGTACAGTCACCGGCTGCGAAGACACCCGGGATGTTCGTTGCGCCATGACGATCGACAAGGATTTCACCGAACTTGTTGCGTTCGATCGTTTCGCCGAGCCAGTCTGTGTTTGGCACAAGACCGATTTGGACGAAAACGCCTTCGAGCTCGACATGATGCTCAGCACCTGTTGCGCGTTCGACATACGTGATGCCGTTCACTTTATCCGTACCTGTGATTTCCTTCGTCTGGGCGTTGGCAACGACCGTGACGTTCGGAAGACTTGCCAGACGGTCTTGTAAGACCGCGTCTGCTTTCAGTTCCGGTGCAAATTCAAGCACCGTCACATGTTTGACGAGACCGGCAAGATCGATCGCAGCTTCGACACCGGAATTCCCGCCGCCGATGACAGCGACACGTTTTCCTTCGAAGAGTGGACCGTCACAGTGGGGACAGTACGCAACCCCTTTGTTCTTGAACTCGAGTTCGCCCGGTACACCGATGTTGCGCCAGCGTGCTCCTGTTGAGAGGATCAGACTTTTCGTTTTCAAGACCGCACCGTTCTCAAGTTCCAGTTCGACGAGGTCTTTTTTCTCAAGACGTTTTGCCCGCTGGAGGTTCATGACATCGATGCCGTACTCTTTGACGTGTTCTTCAAGACTCGCAACGAGTTTCGGACCTTCCGTATACTTCATGCTGATGAAGTTCTCGATGCTCATCGTATCCATGACCTGACCGCCAAACCGTTCCGCGACGATCCCGGTCCGGATGCCTTTACGGGCTGCATAAATCGCGGCACTTGAACCAGCAGGACCTCCACCGACGACAAGGACGTCGTACGGATCTTTGTCCGCAAAGTCAGACGCATCGACACCTGTGCCGAGTTTCGCAAGAATTTCTTCGAGCGACATCCGACCGTTTCCGAACGCTTCGCCGTTGACGAAGACCGTTGGGACAGCCATGATTTCTTTCGCTTCGACTTCTTGTTTAAACGCGCCACCATCAATCATCGTGTGGCTGATATTTGGGTTCAGGACACTCATGACGTTTAAGGCTTGGACGACATCCGGACAGTTGTGGCAACTGAGACTGATGTAGGACTCGAAGTGGTATGTTTCTTTGATGCCTTTGATCTGATCGATCAGTGAAGCATCGACTTTTGGTGCACGACCGCTGACTTGGAGTAACGCCAAGACGAGGGACGTGAACTCGTGACCGAGTGGAATCCCGGCAAACGTGATTCCGCTCTCTTCACCGACACGATTGACGCTGAAGCTTGGTGTCCGAGCCAGTGACGCCTGCTCGATGCTGATTCGTGGTGACATGCTCGCGATTTCTTCGACGAGCTCGCTCATCTCAAGAGAAACGGAGTCTGTCCCGGCGCTGACCGCGAGGACAAGATCTCCTTCCAATAACTCCAGGTATTGAGCGAGTTGTGCTTTAATATCTGCTGCTAAAGCCATCTCAAATCCGCTCCTTAAATTTTTCCGACGAGGTCGAGGCTCGGTGTGAGTGTTGCAGAACCTTCTTCCCATTTCGCTGGGCAAACTTCGCCTGGGTTGTTGCGTACGTATTGTGCTGCTTTGATTTTGTTAACGAGTGTGCTTGCGTCGCGACCGATTCCGTCTGCGTTGATCTCAACCGTTTGGATGACACCGTCTGGATCGATGATGAACGTTCCGCGGTCTGCAAGTCCGTCTTGTTCGTTCAAGACTTCGAAGTTACGTGAGATGACGTGTGACGGATCACCAATCATGACGTACTCGATTTTACCGATTGTTTCTGAAGTTTCGTGCCAAGCTTTATGTGTAAAGTGCGTATCTGTTGAAACTGAGTAAACTTCAACGTCAAGCGCTTTGAGTGCTGCGTATTGGTTTTGAAGATCTTCGAGCTCAGTCGGGCAAACGAATGTAAAGTCTGCTGGGTAGAAACAAACGACACTCCATTTTCCACGAAGGTTAGCATCTGTAAGATCGACGAACTCTCCGTTATGGAATGCTGATGCACTGAATGGTTTTACTTCACTTCCGATTAAAGACATGATAAAAATCCTCCTGTTGGGTTCTATTTAAGAATCTGTTCTAGTGAAAAGAAAAAGCTGTATCTATCACACTAGAATAATTCTAATCTAATACTAATTTCATATAACCGCTCTGTTTTGTCAAGAGATAACCTGTAATTTCCTATTCTGATAAACAAAGTGTGAACAAAAAAAGAACTCCCGTTTTCCTGAACGAAACAGGAAACGAGAGCTGTATGAGTTACTGCCAGTCCGTATGGAACGTCCCTTCGCGATCGGTTCGGGCATATGTATGTGCACCGAAATAATCACGTTGGGCTTGTAAGATGTTGGCGTTAGAACTAGCAGTTCGGTAGCTGTCGTAATACGTCAATGAGGTGCTGAGACATGGAGCAGCGAGTCCGGACAAGAAACCTTCTGCGACGACTTGGCGCAGTGACGTTTGATAAGCCTGAACCTTCTCGGCGAAGTACGGCGCGAGCATCAGGTTCGCCAGTGACTCGTCCTTGGCAAAGGCGTCACTGATGACGTTGAGGAAATCGGCCCGGATGATGCAGCCGCCGCGGAAGATCAAGGCGAT
This sequence comes from Exiguobacterium sp. s128, assembly GCF_018618815.1. Lineage (NCBI taxonomy): Bacteria > Bacillati > Bacillota > Bacilli > Caryophanales > Exiguobacterium > Exiguobacterium sp. s128. Next base: position 2,859 of record NZ_JACSMT010000023.1, read on the forward strand.
TTCTTCGAGGCGTAAATTCCAGTCATACAGTTCGGACGACGCCCGGTACTGGGTGAAGCCTTGGGCATAGGCTGCAATTTTCCCCATATAAAGCGCTTGGCGGATTCGCTCGATCCAGACGTCTTTATCAAGCGTTTCACGGGCGTCTGGTCCGCCGAGGACAGTAGCCGCTACGACACGTTCTTCTTTGACGGCCGAGAGATAACGGGCGAACAAGGCTTCGGTAATGATCGAAGAGGCGATCCCATTATCAATCGATTGCATGCTCGTCCATTTGCCTGTGCCTTTTTGACCGGCTTGGTCCAAGATGACATCGATCAATGGAAGACCGGTCGCATCATCTTTTTTCCGGAGAATATCCGCTGTGATTTCAATCAGGTAACTTTTCAGTTCGCCTTCGTTCCAAGACGAGAAGACATCAGCGATTTCTTCAACGTCGAGTCCAAGACGGAACCGGAGGAAACTGTACGCTTCTGCAATCAATTGCATGTCCGCATATTCGATGCCGTTGTGGACCATTTTGACGAAATGACCGGCCCCTTTTGGTCCGATGTAGACGCAACACGGCTCGCCGTTCACTTTGGCGGCAATCTTCGTCAAAATCGGTGCAACTTGTGCGTAGGCTTCTTTTGTTCCACCCGGCATGATGGCAGGACCGGTCCGGGCACCGACTTCACCGCCGGAGACACCGACGCCGATGTATTCGATCTTGTGTTGTTGCAATTGATCAAAACGACGTTCTGTATCGAGGAAATGAGAATTCCCGCCGTCCATGATGATATCGCCTTCTTCAAGATGCGGAATGAGTGATTCGATGACTGAATCAATCGCGCTTCCTGCCGTGACCATCACGAAAATTTTCCGTGGACGGGCAAGGGATTGAACAAAATCTGCTACTTCGTAATAAGGATGCAGCGGTAATCCTTCGTTATGTGCCATTAAGTCATCTGTTAAATCACGTGTGTAGTTGTAGACGGCGACGTCTTCTTGATGGCTCGCCATGTTGAGGGCGATGTTGCGCCCCATGACACCGAGCCCGATGACTCCGATTGAATGTAGCATATAGATCGACTCCTTTTTTTAGACGACGAGACTGAGTAAGAGGACGAATCCAAGTCCGAAGACGGAAATGATTGTCTCAAGCAAGGTCCACGTCGCGAACGTTTCTTTCATCGTTAATCCAAAATATTCTTTAAACATCCAGAACCCGGCATCGTTGACGTGGGAAGCGATCAAACTGCCGGCTCCAGTCGCCAAGACGACGAGTGCGAGGTTGACGTCCGATTGACCGAGCAACGGAATGACGAGACCGGCTGTCGTCAGTGAGGCGACCGTCGCCGAACCAAGTGAAATCCGTAAGATGGCGGCGATGATCCAGGCAAGTAAAATCGGTGATAATGTCGTTCCGTCAAAGATTTCAGCGACGTAATCACCGACACCACCATCAATCAGCACCTGTTTAAAGGCACCACCACCACCGATGATCAATAACATCATCCCGATTTGGGTGATCGCGGTCGTACATGAATCCATGACCGTTCTGATCGGAATCTGGCGAGCCAGTCCCATCGTATAGACAGCGACGAGCAAGGAAATCAGCATCGCCGTCGACGCGTTTCCGATGAACTGAATGGCAGCTAAAGTGGGGTTGTTGTCCCAGCCAAGCGTCTTTTGTAATAACGTTAATACGGTTGCGATCGACATCAGGAGGACCGGTAACATCGCCGTGAAGACACTGATGCCGAACCCTGGTGTATCATTTAAATCAAATTCCTTCTGTTCCCCGAGTGACGCGATGTTGCCTGTTTTCTTGAATGATTCCGGTACGATACGCTTCGCGATTTTCGTGAAAATCGGACCGGCGATGATGACCGTCGGTACGGCAACGATAAAGCCGTATAAGAGAACTTGACCAAGGTCGGCGCCGTACTCGCCGGCAATGACAGTTGGGCCCGGATGGGGCGGCAGGAAACCGTGTGTGACCGATAAAGCGGCGACCATCGGAATCCCGAGATAGAGAATCGAGACCCGTAACTGACGTGAAATCGCGAAGACGATTGGAATCAATAAAACCAATCCGACTTCAAAGAACAAGGCAATCCCGATGATGAATGAAGCGACGACGACGGCCCATTGGATATTCTTTTCCCCAAATTTCGCGACAAGCGTCATCGCGATTCGTTGCGCACCACCAGCGTCGGCAATCAGCTTTCCGAGCATCGCACCAAGTCCGAAGATCAAGGCGAGGTGACCAAGCGTTCCGCCGAGACCGGCTTCGATCGTCGTGACGATTTGATCAAGCGGCATTCCAAGCAGTAACGCGACGACGAATGAGACGATGATCAGTGAAACGAATGTATTTAATTTTAACCCCATGATTAAGACGAGTAATAAAACAATCCCGATGGCAACAATGACTAATGGCATGTGACTTCCCCCAAAAAACGTTAAGTTAAATTTCTTTTTGAATCAAACCCCGTTGATACGTAGCGATGCGTCGATAGTCGTTTTCAAGAACGCGCGCTAAACTGATGAAGATCGGTAATAACTGACGATACTCGTGCATCGCTTCTTCATTTGGTACATGACGATGTGTATCACCGATCATGTCGGCTGCCACCTCAAATGAATCGACTTCCCCCGTCGCATACAATCCGAGAATACAGGCCCCAAGACATGAACTTTCAAAACTTTCCGGAATGACGACTTCTGATTCGAAGATATCCGCCATCATCTGACGCCACACTTCAGAACGGGCGAACCCCCCGGTCGCCTGAATCCGTGTGACCGGACCATCCATACATTCAATGAGCGCAAGGAAAACGGTGTACAAGTTATAGATGACACCTTCCAGGGCTGCCCGAATCATATGTTCCTTTTTATGCGACAATGTCAGACCAAAAAATGAGCCGCTGACGTCCGGATTCCAGAGCGGCGCCCGTTCGCCGGACAGATACGGATGGAACAGTAAACCGTCCGAACCGGGGCGGACCCGTTCCGCGATTTTCGTCAAGACGGCATACGGATCAATCCCGAGTCGTTTCGCCGTTTCGACTTCAGACGATGCAAGCTCGTCGCGAATCCAGCGTAAGACCATCCCTCCGTTATTGACCGGACCACCGATGACCCAATGGTTTTCGGTTAAGGCATAACAGAAGATCCGGCCTTTTTCGTCCGTTTGCGGCCGGTCGATGATCGTCCGGATGGCACCACTCGTTCCGATCGTAATCGCGATTTCGCCTTTGCGGATCGCATTGACGCCAAGATTCGACAGGACGCCGTCACTGGCTCCGATCAGGAATGGTGTAGAGGAATCTAGTCCAATTTGTTTGGCGTATTCCGGTGCGAGATTCGTAAACGAAGTCGTCGTTGAAACCGGTCGTGACAGTTTGGATGCATCGATGCCGGCGACGTGCAAGGCTTCTGTATCCCAGTCGAGTTCATGAATGTTGAACAAGCCGGTTGCGGACGCGAGTGAGTGGTCGATGACATATTCACCGAACAAACGTTGGAAGACAAATTCCTTGATGCCGATATATTTTTTTGTCCGGGCGGCGATGTCGGGATGTTCTTCGACGAGCCAACAAATCTTGCTGAGTGGTGACATCGGATGGACCGGTGTTCCTGTCCGGTGATAGATCGAATAACCATACTGTTCTTTGATCTTGTTCGACCAGGCCTCGCTTCGGCTGTCCGCCCACGTGATGCAGGCAGTCAACGGTTGATCGTGTTCGTCCATCGCAATCAGACTGTGCATCGCGCTGCTGAAGGCGACGAACTTGGGATGTTCCGTCGGATGTTGTTTCGTCATCAACCGGATGCTTTCCAACACAGCATGAAAAATCTCTTCCGGATCCTGCTCCGCCGTCGAACGGTTTGGTGTATGAAGCGGATAACCGACATTCGTTTGTCCGACGACTTCCCCTTTTGTCGTGAAGAGCACTGCTTTTGTACTTGTCGTTCCGATATCGATTCCTAACATATATTCAGTCATGCGGCTCTACTCCCTTCGTCATCAGTTGTTGCGATTTCCATAAATCCTCAACTTCCTGTACATCATCAAAGTTCTGGTGCAGGGAAGCGATCATCCGTTTACGATCGCCGGTCTCGATGGCTTCGATGTAGAGCGCGTGGTTCTCAAGAATCCGCTCGAAATCTTCGATATCATCATCCAGACGCTGACGCATCGACAATAAGATGAAGCTTTCCATGACGGGCTTGAGATTCTGCCACATCATGCTGACATAGCCGTGATCAATCGATCGGATGATCGTTTCATGGAACAGGACGTCTTGATAAGAAAATTCATCCGCATCCTTATACTTGATGGCAATCTTCATCATCTCGAGAATCTTGCTCAATTCACGGACAAGATCCTGGCGATCCATCCGGACGATACGTTCGAAGACGAACGTCTCGATTAACAGACGGACATCGTAAATTTCCTGGATGTCTTGCTTCGACAGTCCGACGACGACGGCACCCATCCGTTCCAACCGGATGATGCGTTCTGACGCCAACACCTTCAGGGCATCCCGGACAGGCGACCGACTGACGGAAAAATCAGCGGCTAATTTGTTTTCAGATAAGACTGTACCGCTCTCGATCTTGCCGGAAATGATCCGCATGCGCAGTTCATAGGCGACACGATCACCGGCGGATGCTTTTGATAACCACTTAATCGGGTATAAAAGATCAGACATAAAAACACCTACTTTGTTTGATGAGTATACTTGTATACAAGTAGTATAAACGACGGAAACTAAAATGCAAGCGCTTTAATTAAATTGTCATCTTTGTCCAATTCGGTCTGATCTGTATGATAGGCTAGACAAAGAACAGGTACTAATGGAAGAAAAAAATCAGAGATCCGGAGGGATGAAAATGAAAATTCTAGTTGTCGGAGCAGGGGCGGTCGGCGGTTATTTTGGAGGACGTTTGGCGGAAAAAGGGGAGGATGTCACGTTTTTAGTCCGTAAACGCCGCATGCAGGAGTTAGAAAAATCCGGACTCCAGATCAGCAGTCCGCACGGTGATTTTGAGATGTCGCCACGTGTAATCGAAGCTGGAACAGATGAGACGTTTGATCTGATTCTGCTTTCGACGAAAGCCTACCACCTGAATCAAGTCGTACAGGATATCGAACCGTTTGTCGTGGAACATACATACATTCTGCCATTGTTAAATGGAATGGCACATCTGGAGCGGTTAACTGAAACATTTGGTGAACACCGTGTGCTCGGCGGACTATGCTTTATTGAATCGACACTGGATGAACAGGGACGGATTCTTCAAACCAGTCCTTCCCATCATCTGTTGTTTGGTCCATTAACGGGGGAACGGACGCAACGCTTGGCAGAACTGGAACGGCATCTGACCGGGACAAAATCGCCGATCAAGTATTCGGAAACCATCATCCGTGACATGTGGAACAAGTATCTTTTCATCACGACGTTTTCCGGTGTGACGTCGCTCTTCCGTTCGGCGATTGGTCCGATCCGAGAGCAGGAACAGGGGATGGAGCTGATCCGTCAATTGACGGCTGAAGCAAAACAGGCGATGGAGCAACAAGGTGCTGTCTTCAGTGACGAGATCGAACAGGTTCAAGAAAAACAGATCGTTCAAATGACCGACACGATGAAATCCTCCCTGCAACGCGACATGGAAAAGGGACAGGATGTCGAGGACGATCATCTCTTCGGAAGTCTGCTCATGACGGCGGATCAAACGAGGTATCCGCTGTTACGAGCTATTTATGCCAACTTACAGGTCTATCGAGCCACACGCACCTCCTGAAAATCAAGTAATGGGTTTATTATATTGGAAAAATTACCATGAAAATCGATCATTTTCAGGTCTGTTTGAAAACGGATCTGCTCGGCTATACATTGACTTTTTGAATCAAACTCCTCTATTCTTAATGAGATTGATAAAAACCGTTAATATATTTTTTGACGTTAATTTAATGATAAAACAAGAACACCAGATGTGAGAGGGGATTTACTTTACATGACACGTATTATTATTCGCGCAGGTATGACACCGTTTGAACAGTTTGACGCAGAGTATCTCATGAAACACAATTCAATCGGAGGAAATGTTGGGAACTTGATTTATCAATACAGCATCTTCCGTACATTGATGACAGAAGGTACGACGATTACACCGGATTACTACTACTATGAAGAAGAGCGTGCAGATGAGATCAACGCGAACTTTGATTTGTATGTCATTCCGCTCGCTGACGCATTCCGTAAAGAATTCGTCCCGACACTGCGTAAATATACGAAATTAATTAAAAAACTCAAGATTCCAGTCGTCGTCATCGGCGTTGGTTTACGCGCACCATTTGAGCCGGATCTAAAAGAAGGTTTCTCATTCGATGAAGATGTGAAAGCTTTTGTCAGCGCAGTTCTTGAACGCTCAAGCATGCTTGGACTTCGCGGCGAAATCACATCAAAATACTTGACGCGTCTTGGTTTCCGCGAAGGAATCGATCACAAAGTCATCGGTTGCCCATCGATGTATGCCTTTGGCCGTGATTTAAAAATCCGTGAGACGAACATCACAAAAGATTCGATGATCGGTGTCAACTCGTCACGTCTTGCACCACAAAACGTCCTCAACTTCATCACACGCGGAATGGAAGAGTACCCGAACCACTACTTCATCCCACAATGGATGAAAGAGTTACGTTTGACGTACACAGGAACACATCCGATTGCTGACTTATCTGTAACGAACTATCCGGTTAAAATGTCGGATCCGACTTACATGAACGACCGTGTCCGCTTCTTCTTGAACGCACAGACATGGATCGACTTCTTGAAAGAAGCTGACTTCAGCTTCGGAGCACGTCTTCACGGTAACATCACGGCAACACTTGCCGGAACACCAAGTATCCTGATTCCAAAAGATGCACGGATGCGCGAATTAACGGATTATCACCAATTGACACACATCTGGGCAAACGACATCACAGACAGCACACGCTTGTCAGATGTAATTGAGTCGGCTGACTTCCAAAGCCCGACACGTGTCCAAGCGCGTAACTTTGATAATTTCGTTGAATTCTTGAACACAAATGATTTAGAGCACATCTACAAAGAAACGAACTACCCAGAGAACGTTCCGTTTGATCGTGAAATGGCAAAAGCAGAGTTGCTTCCAGTCGTCAAACCGATCACAGGAATCAGTATTGAAGAAGCCGTTTCACGTTTTGAATCGTACTTCCCAGAAGAAGAACAAAAAATCGTCGCAGCTCAAAAACGCGATAAAGCAAAAATGGCTGAAAAAGATAAGAAAATCAAATCGCTTCAAGGCAAGTTGAACAGTCAGACAAAAGAAATCAAGCATCAACAAGGCACACTGAACCGGAAAGCGGTTCGGATGGCATTGAAGACAGCTGATTTGTTTGCGAAGAAATAAGCTACGGACGTCTTATACCATTTTGGTGTAAGGCGTTTTTTTGTGTAATGAATTCTGAATTGTTTTGACAATTCAAAACAGGGTTGGTACTGTTATGAAAAATTACATTCTTATCCAGAGAGGTGGAGGGACTGGCCCTTTGAAGCCTCAGCAACAGGTCGAAAGATACTGTGCTAATTCCTGCGGGTGTCGTACCCGATCGATAAGCTTCTTTTTATTGTCGACCGACGCACCCATGTATGTGGGTGCGTTTTTTTATTTTATGAGAAAAAGAGGAGTGTGGAGGAGTAATGAAAGAAGGAACATTTCGCCGGAAAATGGAATCCCGGCATATCGTCATGTTGTCACTCGGCGGCGTCATCGGGACCGGATTATTTTTAAGTACAGGTTACACGCTCGAGCAGGCAGGGCGGGTCGGAACGATTTTATCGTACTTGGTCGGAGCACTCGCCGTGTATCTAGTCATGCTCTGCTTAGGAGAACTGGCCGTACATATGCCGGAGACGGGTGCCTTTCACAGCTACGCGACGAAGTATCTTGGATCCGGAACAGGTTATACCGTCGCTTGGCTCTACTGGCTGACGTGGACGGTGGCGCTCGGTTCAGAATTTACGGCAGCCGGTTTATTGATGCAACGGTGGTTTCCGGATGTCCCGGTCTGGCTGTTCAGTGCCTTGTTCGTCGTCATGATTTTAGGCATCAATGTCTTGACGGTTCGTTTGTTCGCAGAAGTTGAATTTTGGTTTTCGGCTGTCAAAGTATTAACGATTTTAGTATTCATCGTCTTAGGGACAGCAGCGATTGTCGGATTTCTGCCACTCGCGGACGGATCGCAAGCGCCGCTTCTTGCCCCGTTGACGGATGGCGGATTATTCCCGAACGGAGCATTCGCCATCCTGATGACGATGCTCGCCGTCAACTTTGCCTATTCCGGAACAGAGTTGATCGGGATTGCAGCAGGTGAGGCCGTCGATCCGAAACGGACGGTTCCGCTGGCCATTCGAACAACGGTCTTCCGGCTTGTCTTATTTTTTGTCGGGACGATTATCGTTCTCGCGATTCTGTTACCCAACGATTCAAAAGGAGTGCTCGAAAGCCCATTCGTTGCCGTATTCGAACGGATTGGTCTGCCGTTTGCTGCAGATATCATGAATTTCGTCATCCTGACGGCGATTTTGTCAGCGGCGAACTCGGGTCTGTACGCCGCTTCACGGATGCTTTGGTCACTTTCCGATCAACGGATGATCACGCCGTTCTTTTCTAAATTAAATGCAAGCGGAGTCCCGACACGTGCCGTTCTCTTCAGTATGCTCGGAGGTCTACTCGCCTTATTGTCCAGTGTCTATGCACCGGGTTCCGTTTACATTGCGCTCGTTTCGATTTCCGGACTGGCAGTTGTCGTCGTCTGGATGAGCATCAGTGCTTCCCAGTTCATGTTTCGCAAGCGCTATCTGCAAGAGGGACATGATGTAAACGATTTGGTTTACCGGACACCTTGGTATCCATTTGTCCCGATTCTGTCATTTTTAATGTGTTTGGCTTCACTGATCGGGATCGCCTTTGATCCGACACAACGGGTCGCTCTGTATTTCGGGGTGCCGTTTATCGCCGTCTGCTACATCGTGCATCATCTAACGAAAACCTCATGGAAACGGAGTGAAGAAGATGTCAAAGAACAACAATCCAGTTGAACAACTGTTAAAGGAAAAGCCGTATCTTTTATTGGACGGCGCATTGGCGACGGAACTCGAGCGCCACGGGAGCAATCTCGAGGACCCGCTGTGGTCGGCTCGGGTATTGCTTGAGGAACCGGAGCAGATTCACCGCGTCCATACGGATTATTTTAAAATTGGGGCAGATTGCGCCATCACGTCCAGTTATCAAGCGAGTGTCGCCGGTTTTAGCAGCCGGGGAATCAAAGAAGACGAAGCGATTGAACTGATGAAACAAACGGTTTATCTGGCGCAACAGGCGCGTGCGGAAACCGGACAGGCGGCAAGTCACGCCCTGATTGCGGGATCGGTCGGTCCTTACGGTGCGTATCTGTCAGACGGTTCCGAGTATGTCGGTCATTACGGAGTCGACGATGCACAACTGGAAGCATTCCACCGTCCGCGGCTTGAAGCGTTGATTGCAGCAGGGGCAGACGTGTTGGCGTTTGAGACGATTCCGTCCTTACAGGAAGCAAAAGTACTGTTTCGACTGCTCGAAGAATTTCCGGAACGATCGGCGTGGCTTGCCTTTTCTCTGCGTGACGCAACACACATCAGTGAAGGAACACCGTTAAGTGAATGTATCGAGTCCTTAGGGGAGCATCCGCAACTGGCGGCAATCGGCGCCAACTGTTTTCCGGCGTCGATCGCGACCGACTTCATCACGACATTAAAACAACTGACGGATGTGCCGATCATCGTCTATCCGAATTCTGGGGAACAGTATGATCCGGTCAGCAAGACCTGGTCCGGTGAAGCAGTCTGTACCGCGTTTGAAGACGTTGCCCCCGAATGGTATGCCGCAGGTGCCCGGTTGATCGGCGGCTGTTGTCGGACGACGCCGGAGCAAATCGAACGGATTCAACAGAAGGTGACAATCGGTTAACAGGCGACAATAAAAAACAGAGGGCGGATGGAAATCCGTCCTCTGTTTCATATTCTAAGGAGTTCACCGTTCCCGTAATGCTTGGTTGAACTTCTTCAGCAATCGCCCAAATGACTCGGCATCTTCATCCGGCCAGTCTGTCAGCAACCGTTCGATACTCGTCAGACGGGCCGTCCGGTAAATTTCGAGCTCCTGTTGACCGTAATGGGTGATGTTGTAAAAGAAGGCCCGGCCGTCTGTCGGGTCTTTTATTTTTTCGACTAATTTTTTCTGATCGAGCGCAGCAGCTTGCCGGCTGACGGTCGACACATCGAGTTGTAATTCGCGTGCCAGTGTCTTGACACCGACCTGACCGGAATCGGACAACTGGCGCAAGAGTAAGTAGGAAGCGCGATCCAAGTTACGGTTATCGGCCGTCGCTGTCGTCAAACGACGAATTAAAATCGCCAGTTGGAGCTCGATCGTTTCCAGGGATTGATTGGACATGTTGTCACCTCTTATTTGCATTCATTGCCCTCATCATTACGCACACACTGTCCTCTGTCAATCAAAGGCAGGCTTCTTGACAGGGTTATAGTTGTATTATACAATCATAAATGTCATTTAATTGTATCGTGCAACTTATTAATAAGAACTCATCCATTACAGCATGTTACGAAGGAGAATTCCGATGAAAGCTTATCAATCGATGAAAGAGACGGTCATTACCGTCAACGAACAAGATACAATCCGGACGGTTGTTGAACGTTTTATCACGTCTGGAATCAGTGGGGTCCCGGTCGTCAACGACCAGCAGGAAGTTGTCGGCTATATCAGCGATGGGGATATCATGCGAGTAATCGGCAAACATAAAGATATCATCGTCGATACGTTTTTGTACGTCGACGTCATCAAAGGCGATGACAAAAACTACGAAGAACGGGTCCGTCACATCTTGACGCGTCCCGTCATGGACATGGCGCGCCGGAAAGTCGTCACAGCCAACGTTGAGACCGAGATGGAAGAAATTGCGGCTACACTTGGCGCAAAACGAATCAAAAAATTACCGATTCTAAAAGACGGAAAGCTCGTCGGAATCATCAGTCGCGGTGACGTCATCCGTCACTCCTTTAAACAGTTTATTTAAGAAAGAAGGATTTATATGGCTTTTGCTGAAAAAACAACGACACTTGCGCCTGAGACAGTCTTAGAGGAAAGCAAACATGGTTTACTGCATCAACCGATTGCTGTATGGGCAGTATTTTTTGCCAGTATCACGGCTTTCATGGGAATGGGACTCGTTAATCCGGTCTTACCGACGATTGCCGAAAATCTAGAAGCCTCTAAAAGTGAAGTGACACTCTTATTTACGAGCTATAATGCCGTCATGGCGTTTGCGATGTTGATTACCGGTGCGATTTCGTCTCGGATCGGTCAAAAGGGAACACTGATGCTTGGGATTGCCGTCATTGCGGTTGTCGCCGGTTTTGCATCACAAGCAGATAGTATCTGGACACTCGTCGCCTTGCGTGGCGGTTGGGGGCTCGGAAACGCCTTGTTCGTCGCGACGGCACTTGCTGCCATCGTATCCCTCTCATCCGGCGGAACGGCGAAAGCCATCATCTTATATGAAGCGGCAGTCGGTCTTGGTATTTCGATTGGGCCCTTGCTTGGTGGAACACTTGGTTCGATCACCTGGCGTGCCCCGTTCATGGGTGTCGCGACGATCATGGTCATCGCGTTCCTCGTTTTGTTATTCTTGATGCCAAAACCAGTCGCAACGGCGACACCAGCGAAAAAGATTTCGTTGATTGCCCCATTCCAGGCGATGAAGCACCGTTCGCTGTTGACACTTGGGATCGTCGCAGCCTTGTATAACGTCGGATTCTTCACGATCATGGCGTATGCACCATTTGTCATGAAGTTGCCGGCGCAAGGACTCGGCTTCGTCTTCCTCGGTTGGGGAATGTTGCTCGCCTTGACGTCTGTTCTGACCGCACCGAAATTAAAACAATGGCTCGGCACGATCAAAGCAATGGTGCTGATGCTTCTCTTGTTCGCCGTCCTGTTACTGTTAATGGGAATCTTTACAGAAACACCGGCTGTCGTCATCGTTTGTGTCATTCTTGCGGGAGCCGTGCTCGGGAACAATAACACCTTGATTACGACGGCAGTCATGGATGCAGCACCGGTCGAACGTTCGACGGCGTCAGCGGCATACAGTTTCTTACGTTTTCTCGGGGCAGCCATCGCGCCATTCATGGCCGGTAAATTGGCTGAGATCTATAACGCCAACCTCCCGTTTTATGTCGGGAGTGCATTCGTTCTTCTGTCTGTCGTCATCATCGGGGTCAATCTCAAACATATTCGTCATATCGACACAGCAGACAGTGGACATTGATTTAAGCAGCAAGCGTCCCTTCTTTCGCAGTCAGCGGAAGAGGGGACGTTTTTTAGTGCCCTCAGGATTTTGGATACGTCTTTTCGAGGAAAGCGACCGAATGGACAATCAGTTCCCTTAAGACAAGCAGATCGATATCTGCTAGTTTATTGATAGAGATGCAACTTTTTCCACTCTTGTGTTTGCCGAGACGTACCAAGAATTGCTCCCGCTCCGGACCTGTTGCGAAATACAGACTGATGTTCGCTTTGCGGGGCGAGAATCCGACAAGAAATGAATCTCCTTCGTGTCCGGAGGAATAACGATAATGATAGTGACCAAATCCGATCATCGTGTTCCCCCATATGACGGCCGGATAACCCGTCATTTCTTCAAAAATCTGCCGTAATTGCTCACAATCCGTCCGTTTCATCGGTGGCGTGATCGTACTCAAAAAGGCATCGACGTTTTGATCTGTCGGTAAGGTCTTTTGCTGATCGGTCATAAGAAAACTCCTTTCGTGAGTCGATAACGGTACCCTGATGTCTATAGTAAGAAGATTCCCGATTTCTGGGATGTTCACTCCAAAGAAAAGAGGTGAATGAGTTGAAACACGTGATTTCATTTGTAGGATACGATGAGACGCTTGTCTGGCAAATCGTCGAGGTCAATCCAATCATAGAGACACTGCAGATCGAAGTCTTGTATCAGGATATGCTTATCCATGAAATGATGCTGTCCTTCTCCGAGTATGATCAATTTGCAAGCCGGTTTCGGCGGGTGCATGAACAGTTGCCGGGTGTCGTGTCGTTTCAAGATAACGGCTTTTTGTTTAAACTCGTATACGACCGACTCGGTCATGTCCGGATCGAATGGTGTGTTGCCGGTGAACCGAAACACGTCCTGCCGTCTGATCAGAGTTATATTGGGCAAGCGCTCGCTTTAATGGGTGTCTACACTTAAAAATCCTCCATCTGTCCCTTAAACAGATGGAGGATTTTTTCAGTCATAGGAATGTAGCGCAAGACGCATACACAACTCGATCGTTTCCGCATATTCCGACAGGGGAATCGACTCATCGATTTGATGGGCCAGCCGGAAATCGTGGAACGAAGCCACCGCAATCGGGAAGCTCCGGGCGGCCTGGCTGAACATGGCACCGTCTGTCCCGCCAGGAATCGCGACGCGCTGTGTCGGCTGCTGCCGGATTGATTCCATCGTGTCCGCAACAATTTGTAAGAATGGATCGTCACGATCGGTCTCACAGGAGGGGATGTCCTTGATGATCGTGACTTCCATCGAGAAGCTGTCGTCCTGTTGACGCAGCCGTTGGTTAACTTCTTCGAGCGCCTGCAAGACCTGTTCCCGTCCAAATCCGGGAATCGTCCGGATGTCCAGATAAAAAGCAGCATGGCTCGGAATGACGTTGGGACCTTCCCCGCCTGTGATTGATGTGATGGAAGCGACGACGGGTCCAAGTTCCGGATGACTATGATTGGTGATCGCAAAACGATCGGATTTGATTTCTCGAATCACACGATACAGATCATCAATCGCGTTTTTGCCGAGTTGGGGCGAAGAACTGTGGGCACTTTTTCCCGTACACGACACTTCCACGCCGATGACCCCTTTTTGCGCGTAACCAAGAAAACCGCTTGTCGGTTCTGTGATCAACAGAGCGTCTAAATCATCTGCGTCACCACGCTCGGTCAAATGGCGGGCTCCGGTCATCCCGTTTTCTTCATCCGACGTAATCAATAACTTCAGGTGATTTGGTAAGTCGGTCCGTGTATTTAAATCAAGCATCATACTGACAAGCGCCATGACACCGGACTTCATGTCGGAGGCACCGCGTCCGTAGATCCGTCCGTCCTCAATGTTGCCTCCGAACGGATCTGTCGTCCACTCGCTGATTTTGACCGGGACCGTATCGAGATGACCGGAGAAGCCGATCGTTTTCGGTTCAATGGCAGAAGCACCGGCCTGAATCGTAGCAACAAGGCAAATCCGTTTCGGTGATACCTCGATCCATTCGGTCTCAACCCCGTGAGACGTCAAGAGATCATAGACGTACACGGCGGAGTTCTCTTCCCCGTCGAGTGGATTGGTGCTTGGGATCTGTAAACAGCGTTGCAAATAAGTAATCGGTTCTGTCAGCATAGATTCTCCCCCTTTGCTTTATTTTTCCCATTCAAAAGTAGTTCAGTGAGGTAAACTAATTCTCAAAATATTTAAAGGAAATGAATTTCTTAAACTTCAACCGTTTGAAAATGAACAAAAAAAGCACGGCTCCACAAATGGGGGCCGTGCTGAACGGAAAACCATCGCTTATTCGGCGTCTGTTTTCCATTTATCGTCGATCAACATCTCTCCCGGCCACGTATACGCCATGATGCCGCCGTCAGCCGTGATGTCTTCACCCGTGACGTATGAACTGTCATCTGACGCGAGGAACAGGGCGACTGTCGCCATCTCGCGCGGTTTACCGAGACGGCCGAGTGGTGTAATCCAAGCATTGGCGTCGCGGAATTGTTTCCCTTGCTCGTCTTCTTTCCCGCCGACGAGTGTATCGATGAGTGGGGTTTCGATTGTCCCCGGGGAAAGCGAGTTGACACGGATGCCGTCGCGGGCATAATCAATCGCCATCGCCCGCGTGAAGTTGGCGATTCCGCCTTTTGCCGCGTTGTATCCCGAACGGTTCAAGTCAGCAGCCCGTCCCGACATCGATGACGTATTGATGATCGATCCGCCGTTTTTCAGCATTAACGGAATGACGAACCTACTTGTCAAAAACGTACCGCGTAAATCAACGGCGATGATTTGATCAAACAGTTCGATCGGATATTCATGGACTTTTCCGCCTTGTTGATCAATCCCGGCATTGTTGAACAAAACATCGACCGTCCCGTATGTAGACTGTAGATGGCCTGCGAGTTGTTTGACGCTGTCGACTTGTGAGACATCGACGTGAACGGCTTCTGCTTTTCCACCGGCCTGCTCAATCTGTTTTACGGTCGCTTGTGTTTTTTCAAGATCGATGTCAGCACAGACGACGGTTGCCCCTTGCTCCGCAAAGACAAGTGCCGTTGCTTGACCGATTCCTGTGGCCGATCCGGTGATGACTGCTACTTTGTTTTCAAGTCGTTTCATAAAAAATCTCCTCCTGATAAGTAATGTCCGATTTTGTACTTCACCTTATGAAACATTCCCTGAGCAGATGCGGATAAACCCATCGAAGTGTCTAACGTTTTTCTGGAACGGGAACAGGTAAAACAG
Organism: Exiguobacterium sp. s128; assembly: GCF_018618815.1. Classification (NCBI taxonomy): domain Bacteria; kingdom Bacillati; phylum Bacillota; class Bacilli; order Caryophanales; genus Exiguobacterium; species Exiguobacterium sp. s128. Next base: position 18,520 of record NZ_JACSMT010000023.1, read on the forward strand.
AAAAGCGCAAAGTGAAAGGGATGAGAACGCTGATATCAGATCAATGGAAGTATGCAAAAAAATTATTGGCGGAAGCCGTTCAGCATCAAATCGAGTTAGAGAATGGACCGATGAAAAACGAATTGATTGAGGGGACTACTCCTGTCTTATGGTTTGGCGACGCGACGAAAACAAGCTGGTTGACGGTGGCGACCAATCCTTCGGCGGGACAGTTCTTAAAAAAAGACGGGACGATGCGTTACGATACAACCGGTCCCTTCTTTTTACGCGAGTCGGGAGTATCCTTAAGTACTTACCAAAACGACAGATATTATGACCAAACCATCGGGAACTATAACCGTTATTTTCAGCAAAAGGACGTCTACAAGACATGGTTCGGAAAAGAACAGGGTGGCAAACTGGAAGGTTTTCTAAACGGGTTTGGTGCGTCCTTGTATGACACGTCCCTGCTCCCCGTGATCCACACGGATTTTTTCCCGTTTCCGACAAGACGCTACATGGGGACGATCGCGATGCGGCAGGATCTCGAACAGACAGCATTCGGTCAAACCTTTTTCAAGAAGTTGCTGCATCTGTTTTCTCTGCATGGCATCATTTTATTAGGACGTGAACACACGGAGAGGTTTCGGAGTTTGGATCCAAGCATCACGTGGCAAGCACCGGTAACCGTCACCAATTATCCGGATGCAATCGTCGAATTTGGTTATTCGGCTGAATTATGTATCCCGGTCATCGGACTACACTTTAAACCGAGTGAACAGTTTATAGGTCTGGGCAGTCGTGTCGATGAGAAGGGGGTCAGTCACGGAACATATGGGTCGACGAAAGGATTACATGAGATTGGACGGGAGGTACGCAAAAAATTGAATCAATTCTATGAGGTGAAGGATTGACAGCCTTTTTCATATCCGTAATAATGGAAGTGAATTAGCACTCTAATGACTTGAGTGCTAAAAACAACAGGGGGTATCGAACATGGAAACGAAACAATTCAAAGCAGAATCTAAACGATTGCTCGAAATGATGATTCATTCCATCTACACACATAAGGAAATCTTTTTACGTGAGTTGATTTCGAACGCCAGTGATGCAATGGACAAGATTTATTATAAGGCGTTGACGGACGAGACGATGACGTTTGACAAAGAAGCCTACAAGATTACGATTGAGCCGAACAAAGAAACACGTCAACTGATTTTACGTGACACAGGAATCGGGATGACAAAAGAAGAGCTGGAAGAAAACCTCGGAACGATTGCGAAAAGTGGTTCGCTTGCCTTTAAAGCGGAAAACGAATCAAAAGACGGCCATGACATCATCGGGCAGTTCGGAGTCGGTTTTTATTCCGCCTTCATGGTCGCTGATACCGTGACCGTCGTGACGAAACCGTTTGGCAGTGACGTCGCCTATAAGTGGGAGTCGCACGGAATAGACGGGTACACGATCGAAGAGGTCGACAAAGAAACAGTCGGAACGGACATCACACTTCATATCAAAGCAAACGAAGAAGAAGAGAACTACGATGAATACTTAGAGCCGTACCGTCTTCGGAGTATCATCAAAAAGTACTCGGATTTCATCCGCTATCCGATCGAGATGGAAGAAACGGAACAGCGCCCGGTCGAAGGATCGGACGAAACAGAAGACGTGACGGTCATGAAGACAGTCAACAGCATGATCCCGATCTGGCGAAAAAACAAACGGGAACTGACGGATGAAGACTATGTCAACTTCTATCAAGAAAAACGGTATGGATTCGATACACCAGTCAAACATATCCATATTAGTGCGGATGGCGCCGTCCGGTATCAATCAATTTTGTTCATTCCCGAGCAACCGTCGTTTGATTACTATTCGAAAGAGTTCGAAAAGGGACTCGAACTGTATGCGAACGGTGTCTTGATCATGGAAAAATGCAGTGATCTGTTGCCGGATCATTTCAGTTTCGTCAAAGGAATGGTCGATTCAGAAGACTTGTCGCTCAACATCTCGCGCGAAATGTTGCAGCACGACCGTCAGTTAAAATTAATTGCGAAGAACATCCAAAGCAAAATCAAAACACAACTCGAGGCATTACTTCGTGACGACCGGGAGAAATACGAGACGTTTTACCAAGCCTTTGGCCGTCAACTGAAGTTTGGCATCTATAACGATTACGGAATGCACAAGGACAGCGTAAAAGAACTCGTCTTGTTCCATTCGGCAAAAGAGAAAAAATTAGTGACGCTCGCAGAATACGTCGCAGCGATGCCGGAAGAGCAGAAGTATATTTATTATGCGTCAGGAGAAAGCACGGATCGGTTGGATAAGCTGCCACAATCAGAGCTCGTCAAGGACAAAGGATTCGATATCCTCTATTTTACGGAAGAGATTGATGAGTTTGCGATTCAGATGCTTCTCAACTACGACGGAAAAGAATTTAAGTCCGTGACGAGCAGTGATCTTGGCATCGAGCAAACGGACCAGGCAGAAACGACAGAGACACAAGTCGAGATGTTTACAGCGATGCAGGACGTACTGGCGGGACAAGTCAAAGAAGTCAAAGCATCGTCGCGCTTGAAATCACATCCGGTTTGCTTCGCGACAGATGGTGCCGTATCGATTGAAATGGAGAAAATCCTTAAGGCGATGCCGAACAATCAAGATGTCGCAGCGGTGAAGATCCTCGAACTGAATACGTCACATGACGTCTTCAAAGCAATCGAAGCAGCGTATGCAGCAGATCGTCCGAAATTCGAACGGTATACGAAATTGATGTACCAACAAGCGTTATTGATGGAAGGATTACCAATTGAAGATCCGGTCGCGTTTGCGAACGAAGTCTGTGCGTTGATGGTTTGATCCGGTTCCAGCAATAACCAAAATTCATGTAAAAAAGCCGGATCCGATTTTTTAATCGGGTCCGGCTTTTGAATGGAAACAGTTTAACAGGCTTGGTTTATTCAGAACGAAGTTGCGACGGGACTTCACCGCGTCGTGACAGCACGTTCAACATGACGAGGAAAATCATGAAGGCGACAAGCGCACCGATGAATCCGAAGACAGACGAACCGGTGACACCGAGCATAAGGTACCCGACAGCCGACGTTGCTGCACCAATCAACGCATACGGCAATTGTGTCGTGACGTGATCGATGTGGTGGGATCCGGCACCGGTCGAGCTGAGAATCGTCGTATCGGAAATCGGCGAACAGTGGTCACCGAAGACTGATCCGGCAAGGACAGCTGCAAGCGTTGGTAGCAACAGACTCGGCTCAACCGCCATGATGAGGTCAGCACCGATCGGTAACATGATACCGAATGTTCCCCAACTCGTTCCGGTTGAGAATGCCATGATACTCGCGATCAAGAACAACAGGAACGGCAGATAGGAAGCAGGAATTGATTTGCTGACGAAACTTGCGAGATAGTCGCCGGTCTTCATGTCACCGATGACGGCAATGATGGTCCAGGCGAACAACAGGATGACGACGGCTGGCCACATGGATCTCATTCCAGCCCAGATGCTGATGCGATACTCACGTGCCGGAATCTTCCGGCCGATCAACATCAAGAAGGCAACCACTAAACTGATGACGACACCAGCAACGAGCGAACGTGTGACATCGGTCGCTTCGAACGCACCGATCAATGTGAAGGGACGATCGTCAGCAGCTAAGGCTTGAGCACCTGTCCACAGAAGAGCAGTGACGGTTGCGATGACTAACACGACAATCGGAACAACTAAGTCACGGACTTTTCCACCATCGTGTTCCTTGACTTCTTCTGCCATGCCCATCGGTGTTCCTTTGTTTGTATCAAACAATTCACCTTGAAGTGCACGTAACTCGTGCGTCCGCATCGGTCCAACAGCAATCCCGGTATAGGCGATGTAAAGTGTCAGTAATAAAGCAAAGATGGCATAGAAGTTTAACGGCACGATCATCATGAAGGCACTAAACGCCGAATAATCAGTGATCGAATGTGTCGTTAAGATCCCGGCGATGATCGAGATGATGAACGCACCCCAACTCGATAATGGACTGATGACACAGACCGGTGCAGCAGTGGAATCGATGATATAAGCCAGTTTGGCACGCGAGACACCACGACGGTCCGTCAACGGGCGACTGACGTTTCCGACAGCAAGACTGTTGAAGTAATCATCAATAAAGATTAAGATCCCTAAACCAAAAGCGGCGAGACGTGCACCACGTGCCGTCTTGACGTGGGTCGTTGCCCATTCGCCGAAGGCACGAGCACCACCGGATGTTTGAATCAATGTCGATAAGACACCCAGTAAAAGTAAGAAAACGAGTAATAAGACGTTCCATTCATTTAATGCACCATCTGCCCAAAACAGACTGAAGATGTTTTTGCCGAGATAAACGACCGTGTCGATTGGATTAAAACGATGAAGCAGTAACGCACCGATTAAAATCCCGACACCGAGTGAGATGACGACCTTTCGTGTGACGATCGCCAAGACGATGGCGATGACCGCCGGCGCAAGCGCGACGATGGAATCTGAATAGTTGACCATGGTTGTGGTTCCTCCTCTTTTTTTAGAAGATGAGACCCATTGCATACAAAAAAGCAAGGGCACCGGCAACAAAGCCGACACCCTTGCTGGATGCGTCTTTCTTAGCCGAATTGGAGCGCTCCATACAACATACGTATGGCAATCGAACGGGTATTTCCCAATTCGACCAGCATCGTCAAGTCTGACACATGACGATACTTCGGCGGCATCACCTTTCTTTGATCGTCTTTGTTGTCATCCTCAGACCAAATACTTTTTGAGACCGCGCCTCTACCTCATCGATAGAATAGTCATATTCTTTTCATAAGAAAACTTTATCATATTTCAGAAAATAGTTTCAAGTCTGTTTGTTAAATATTGAAGTAGGACGTCAACTGCTTCAGTAAATAATCTTTATTTTCTTCAAACTGTCGCTTTCGGTGTCCGTTTGCACCGGAAGGGTGAGGGAAACCAAATAATACGGTATGTTTTTTGATGCGCCCTTGATGCAGTAATGTCCGGACCGTAGACTCGACAACACGTCCAAACGGAACGAGGATGACCGGATGGGGTAACTGATTCAGCTCAGCGGCAAAATGTTCATACGCGTAATGTTGCAGAAGGGGGGTCCGGTCGATTTTCGGTTGATGTCCCGTATAATTTTTATCCCGGTAAAAAACAGGATGTCTCAGAATCGAAGTCGTGTGCAACAGTTCCTGATCTGTATGAAATAAGGTTGCTGTGGAAGGAATCTTTAGTAGACGATTTAATTCGAGCTCATCCAACATCATTGTCAAATTACGACGCATCGGACCAGCAAAACTGGCACTGTATTTGACGATTTTCGACGTTTCCTCGATTGTCGCACCATGATGAAAGGCGTCAGCGGCTTCTTCGTAAGCAATTCGCATCTGTTCAAATCCGGGTGTGATTCCAATGAAGACGATTTTCGCAGAATGATTGATGTATTCGCCGATCGGTGAATAATAGACGGATAAACCCTGATCCTGTTGTAATAAAAAACTGTCCACGCATAAATCCTGACGTGTCAGAGGGCGGTCAATCGGTAAAGTCCGAATGGCCTGTTCGAAAATAGACAATGAATTCAGCATGATAAGTCCTCTCTCTTTCTGTGTTGGACTTATGATAACAAATAATGGTATTACATACAATTTACACCCATATCAATATAGTGGAGGGTCTTTTGGAGTGAAGACAGAAAAACCCTGAATCCAGAATGGACGCAAGGTTTTCAGTAGGTGGGATCAAGAAGAAGCAGAAGTCCGTTCTTTGACGGAAGCGACTTCGTAGGTGATGATTTCACTTCCAAGCATCGGAGATTCTTCTTGTTTGCCGTCTGACGGAGCAGGACGTTTATGGGACTCTTTAAAATCATCACTGTTCCGCCATGCTTCAAAATCCTTCATGTCTTCCCAGTACATGTTGACGTTCATTTCATCGTGTTCTTCGAGACCTTGAGTCAGTAAAACTTCGACACGAACAAATCCCTTCATCGAGTCAAGACCACTTGGGCGAGTAAAGCGTGGTGCGAGTGCAGCAGCCATTCCTTTTTTGACTTTGATCCGGTTCGTCACGACGATCATAAAAACATCCCCTTTTATCGAATTGTGTACCTTTTAAGTATAGTACGATGGAAACAACAATGCTTGAAAGAAGGAATCCATCATTATGAATGAACAAGATTATGAAGCACGTCTACACATCAAGACGATCGAAGTCCAACATCTCTATAACGCCTTCAGCCACTACAACCGTTACGAGCCGACTCCTTACGCGGCACTCGAGGAATTATGTGCCGTCTATCCGTTTGACCAGACCGATACGGTGATTGATTTTGGGTGCGGAAAAGGACGGTTGAATTTTTACTTGCATGATCGGTTTGATTGTTCCGTCATCGGAATTGAGATGAATGGTCAGTTTTACGAGGATGCGCTTGCGAATCAGATGGCGTACACGAAAAAGATGAAAAAGCGGCGGGGGAGCATTCGTTTTGAACATACGTATGCGGAAGCGTATTCGATTCCGGATGACGTCACGACATGCTATTTTTTTAATCCATTTTCGATTCAAATATTTATGAAGGTCGTCGACCAGATTCTGATGTCTGTCGAGCGGCATCCACGTCCGGTCGATCTTATCCTTTATTATCCGGCAGATGAGTACCGGTATTATTTAGAGCATCAAACGGTATTTGAACAAATTGAAGAAGTTCGTTTAAAGGAATTGTTTGAAAAAAATCACGACGAACGATTTGTCATTTATCGGACCGGTCTGTCCCAAGAAGTGCCAAAACGGGTATAAGGTACTAACGGTGATCTCCCAAAAAAGTGAGGCGATTCGGATGATTCATTTGGAACATGTGACGAAGGAATTTGCACCGAAACGAGGTTTGTTTGATGTCAGTTTTTCGGTGGAACCGGGGATGGTATTTGGTTTCATCGGACCGAACGGAGCGGGGAAGTCAACGGCGATCCGGCAACTGATGGGTTTGATTCGAGCGGACTCCGGTCACGCGACGATCGGTGGTTATGATTGCTGGAACCAAACAGAAGATGTAAAACGAATCGTCGGTTACTTACCAGGAGAAATCAATTTACCTGGTGATTTTACAGGCGAGCAAATTCTACACTTGATGCAGAAATTACATCACAGTAAACCGGAACGTCAATTGGAATTGTTGGAACGTTTTCCGTTTGAGACGAAAACGAAAATTCGAAAGATGTCGAAAGGGATGAAACAGAAACTGGCATTAGTCGGCTGCTTCATGAAAGATGCACCGGTCTATCTGCTCGATGAACCGACGAGTGGACTTGATCCGTTGATGCAGGAACGTTTCTTAGCCTTGATTGATGAAGAACGACAACAGGGGAAAGCGATTTTAATGAGTTCACACCATTTTCCGGAGATGGAAAAATCGTGTGACCGGGCTGCCCTTATCAAAGAAGGACGACTCATCATCGAAGCCGATATTCACGAGCTTGTCCGGTCGAGTCGAAAACAATACACGATTGAATTTGGGTTAGGGGCACATGCGGAACAATTCGCCAGACAAATCGGAAGTGAACGGATGCAGAATCAGGTGTCTTTTGTGACGACGAAGCAATTGACCTTAAATCAAGTCATCCGTTTCTTGACGGAGTATGATGTGCGGACGATTCACTCTTCCGCGGATGACTTGGAACACGTCTTCTTACATTATTATAGTGAGGAGGAATCACCATGATGACCATCATTTGGTCGTTATTGAAGCATAACGGAAAACCGATTACAGCGTATGCCATTGGAACGAGTCTGTATTTATTGATGCTTGCGGCACTGTATCCATCGATGATGAAGAGTGGTCTGCTCGAAGCGAAACTTCAAGCGTTGCCACCGGAAGTCTTAAAAGCCTTTCAGTATGACAAGGTGACCGGGTTTGATAACGTCTTGGATTTACTGGGCGGTAATTATTACGGATTGATCTTTCAAATCATTGCCTCCCTGTTCTTGTTATCCCTTGCGGCGCGCCTGCTGGCCCGACCGATCGACAACGGGGAACTGATTTTATACTTGGCTGCGCCGATTACACGCCATCAATATACTGCGTCTGCGATGATCGTGATGATGATTGCCAGTACATGCCTTGTATTATTCAATACGTTTGTCTTGCTGCTAGCGGACTGGTTCGTTGCCGGTGTTTCGATTGATGGGATGACCCTGGTCCGCTTTCAAGTGAATGCGCTGTTCTTGCTCTATGCGATTGGTGGCTTCACCCTGTTCGTCGCGACCTTGTTTGACGATGAGCGGCGTGCCTTTTCGATTGCGGGTGGTGTGCTTGTACTATCGATTGTCTTGACGATTGGGGCAGGATTGAGTGAAAAAATGGATTGGATGCGCTATGGTTCGATTTTCAGTCTTTTTAATACACAGCAGTTATTAGAAGGGACGGGTGATTTATTTCTGCACCTGTCGATCCTTACGGGAATCAGTCTGTTTTTTAACGCAAGTGCGTTTTTGGGTTTTCGGAAACGAAGTTTGTCGATCTGACACAATCGAATCAGAAAACAAGCAAAAGAGAACGTGGAAATCTACAGAAAGTGAACATTTAGGATTTGAACGTTGCGTAAGTGCTCGATTTTTACTAAGATAAAGGAATGTTATAGTTCTGGAAAAAGAAATGAGGTCTCACTAATGAATAAACCGTCCATTTATGGATTAACAATTGAGCAGATGACAGAATGGTTATCGCATCAAGGTCACAAACCGTTCCGTGCGAAACAAGTATGGGATTGGTTGTATCGTAAACGTGTCACTACTTTCGCTGAAATGACGAATGTCAACAAGGATTGCCTTGAGTTGTTAGATCAGAGTTTTGCGATTAATTCGATGACAGAATCCGTCAAACAGGAATCGGCAGATGGAACGATCAAGTTCCTCTTTAAATTGTACGATGGTAGTTTGATTGAAACAGTCTTGATGCGTCACAAGTACGGCTTGTCTGTCTGTGTCACGACACAAGTCGGTTGCAACATCGGCTGTAGTTTCTGTGCCAGTGGCTTGATCAAGAAGAGCCGCGATCTCTCGGCTGGAGAAATCGTCGAGCAAATCATGAACGTCCAACATCATCTCGATGCCGTCGGTAAAGAAGAACGTGTCAGCCACGTCGTCGTCATGGGTATCGGTGAGCCGTTCGATAACTTCGACAACATGGTCGATTTCTTGAACGTCATCAAGGACCACAACGGTCTTGCGATCGGTGCGCGTCACATCACGGTCTCGACAAGTGGACTTGCAGACAAGATCTACAAATTCGCCGATTTAAAACTTCAAGTCAACTTGGCGATTTCGCTTCACGCGCCAAACAACGAACTGCGGACACAAATCATGAAAATCAACCGTGCGATTCCGCTCGAGAAATTGATGCCGGCCATCGATTACTACGTCAAGACGACGAACCGGAAAATCACGATTGAGTACATCCTCTTACGTGGTGTCAATGACCAAAAAGCCCAAGCGATCGAGCTTGCGAAACTGTTCGAAGACAAACGTCATTTGACGTACGTCAACTTGATTCCATACAATCCGGTCGACGAGCATGGTCAATACCAACGGAGTACGTCGGAAGACATCTCGGCGTTTTATGATACGTTGAAAAAGAACGGTCTGAACTGTGGGGTACGTCTTGAGCACGGTACGGATATTGATGCTGCCTGCGGTCAATTACGTAGTAAACAGATCAAAAAAGATACAGTCGCAGCAAAATAAGCAAGTCGAGCTTCCCGTCAGTTGACGGGAAGCTCTTTTGACGTCCTGTCGAAAGTAGCGCATAATGAGAGGTCACGTCTAATGCCTGACACATCATTCTACATTTCAAATTAAACTATAAAAATAAATGAGGTATTCTTATGTCTAAAAAACCATTCACCGATTTTCAACTCAGTGCACCCATCCTAGAAGCAATCGAACAGCTCGGTTACCATACACCGACCGATGTCCAGCAAGCGGTCATCCCGGTCGCCTTATCCGAAAAAGATATCATCGTCAAATCACGGACCGGTAGCGGGAAAACGGCATCGTTCGGGATTCCGCTTTGTGAACTGATCGAGTGGGAAGAAAATAAACCACAAGCGTTGATTTTGACACCAACCCGCGAACTTGCGCTGCAAGTCACGGAAGACGTCATGAACATCGGACGTTATAAACGCATCAAGGCGACGGCTGTCTTCGGTAAACAGCCATTCCGAGGTCAAGTCGCGGAACTCAAACAAAAGACGCACATCGTCGTCGGTACACCAGGTCGTGTCCTCGATCATTTAGAGCGGGGGACATTATCGCTTGAGAAGGTCAAATACCTCGTCCTTGATGAAGCGGACGAGATGCTTAATATGGGCTTCCTCGATCAAGTCGATACGATTTTGAAGCAATTACCGAAGCAACGGACGACGATGTTGTTCTCAGCGACGTTCCCGCAAGATATTCATCAGTTAAGTGACCGCTACATGCAGGCACCAAAGGAAGTCGAAATCATGACGAAGGCAACCGAAATCGCAGAAATCGAACACAGTTATATTTCTGTGACCGACAAAACGAAGTTCGCCATCCTGAAAGATGTCACGGTCGTTGAAAATCCAGACCGTTGCATGATTTTCTGCCGGACAAAAGAACATGTCGATTTTGTCGCACAAGGATTAACCGCGATGGAGTATCCGGTCGAAAAAATTCATGGTGGTATGGAACAGGATGAGCGTCTTGCCGTCATGAAAGCGTTCCGAGCAGGTGAATTCCGTTATCTCGTCGCGACGGATGTCGCAGCACGGGGGATTGATATCGAAAACATCACCCATGTCATCCAATACGATATGCCGGTCGAAAAAGAAAGTTATGTTCACCGGACAGGTCGGACAGGGCGTGCCGGTGCACTCGGAAAAGCCATCAGTTTAGTGACAGAGTCGGACATGCGTCGTCTGCGTGAAGTCGAACAATACCGGGGTGAGGCGATTGAAAAACGCCAGGCACCGACTGAACGGGAATTGATTCGGACGGCAGATGCCTTTGAAGAAAAAATCACGACGGCAGATGTCCGGGCGTCAAAAACAGAGCAGCTTAATGCGGATATCATGAAGCTGTATTTTAACGGCGGGAAGAAAAAGAAACTGCGTGCCGTTGATTTTGTCGGAACGATTGCGAAAATCGAAGGCATGACCGCTCAAGACATCGGAATCATCACGATTCAGGATACCGTCACGTACGTGGAAATTCTGAACGGAAAAGGCCCGCTCGTCCTGCGGGCGATGAAGACGACGAAAGTCAAAGGTAAACAGTTGAAGGTGTATGAAGCGTTTAAAAAATAAAGTACCCTACACGTTCAACCAGCCGTCTCAAGAGAACTTATCTCTTAGGACGGCTGTTTTTGTGTCAGGTGTTGTCCGAGGTGGAGTCCGCTCGCAGCGGCTTGCGACAGCGAGTGCGTCACACCGGAACAATCGCCGATTGCATACAGTCCCGGGATGTCCGTCTCAAAGGTAACGGACGTCGACAGCATCGGAGCATAAAATTTTCCGTCCATTCCATACAGCAGTGTGTCGTTTGAGAGAGGCGTCTCAAGCAACTGCTCAAGTCGTTTCAGGAACTCCAACAAGACCGTGATGTCTGTGCCCGGGACTTCCTCGATCAGATTACCCGCTGTCGCTGCAAGTGTCGGGCGCACTTTGTTTTCGGTGAGAGCACCTGACTGCGTCGAACGACCGGTCCGCAAATCCCCGAGTCGTTGCACGACAATCCGGTCCGTCCCTTGATTGATTTTTCCAATGACGGAAGCGGCATAATGATTCGCTTCTTCGAGTGTCGCAAAATAGCGGGGTAAAAACAGTGTAAAGTTCAAGTTGGTCGTACCGGAATCCTGTTCGCGGAAGTTTTGCCCGTCCGGCATGATCAGACCTTCCTGATGTTTTCGGATGATCCGTCCTTTCGGATTCATGCAGTATGTAACGGCGGTCCCTGCTGCTGACGCATAAGCCAGTTTTGTTTCGAACGTATCCTGTAACAACGTTCGGAATGCCGTTTCTTCCATCTCGATCCGGATGCCGAGGTCGAGACGGGTTTTGCTTTGAGCCAGACCTAATGCCTGAAGTTGCTCCTGCATCCACGCAGTACCGGAGCGTCCGGTCGCGAAGACGACGCGTTGACTCGAAAATGTTTCGTGTTCAGTCGTGAGCAAAAATCCGTCCGCTTGTTGTTCGATTGTCGCAACAACCGTCTCAAAACGAAAGGTGACGTGTTGGTGAATTGCGGCTTCGAGCCGTCTTAAAATCCGTTCCGATAGTGCGCTTCCTAAATGCCGGACCGTCGTTTCGATCGTCTCAAGACCGGCCACTTTTGCCCGATCAGCTAGAACGGGATTGGACGTGGAGTACAATTCAACTTCATTTGCCCCGTAGCGACACAAGAGTGCATCGACTTGTTGCATCAAGCGGAGCGTTGTCTTCGGTCCAAGCTTTTCGGCAAGTTCGCCTCCAAATCCAGCAGAATAGTTGTATTTCCCTTCCGATTTCCCGAGACCGCCAAAACCAAGATAGGCTTCTTGCTTGGTCCGTTGTTCAAGTCGTTTTCCGGCATCAATCAACAGGACCGTCTGACCCTGTTCCATCAGTTCATGTGCCAAAAAGATGCCAGCGACGCCGGCACCGATAATCGTCACATCATACATCATTTGACCAGCTCCTTTTCGTCAGTATACAAAAAAACGGATTCCTGTTGAGGAATCCGGAGTTCGAAAACGATTATTTCCAGTCTGTGATGTCGTTGATCGGCAGACGAACCGATGGGTAACCAGCGTCAACTGCTTTTCCGATGGAAAGGAGCATGACAGGAAGGTAACGGTCTTTATCCATACCGAAGGCTTCAGCGATTTGATCTTTTTCGTAGCCGCCGATCGGATTTGTGTCATAGCCGTGCGCACGCGCGACGAGCATCAATTGCATCGAGACAAGACCTGAATCGATCAGGATGCTGTCACGAAGTGTATCCGTATCTTCCGGGCTGTAGAAGCCTTTGATAGCCGGTACTTGGCGATCGCGGACATCTTGTGGCATTAAGCCTTTTTCAACTGCCATATCGTAGATGGTATCGATGCTGTCGACGGCATTCATGTCACCGAAGACGGCGATGACAGCAGATGACGTCTCGACTTGGACCTGGTTGAACTTCGCAAGTGGAGCGAGTGTCGCTTTACCTTCTGCGCTGTCGATGACGAGGAAGCGCCATGGCTGCATGTTGACAGAAGATGGAGCAAGTGTCGCTTCTTCAAGGATGTGTGTCATCTCTTCTTTTGAAATCTTGACGTTTGTGTCGTAGTTACGGATTGAGCGGCGTCCTTTAACGATTTCCATAAAGTCTGTAGTTGTTTGAGTTGTCATAGTAATAATCTCCCTTTTATCTGATCTCTATTTTTTTTGAGTTACGTCGTACTTATTTCCAGTCTGTGATGTCGTTGATCGGCAGACGGACTGATGGGTATCCTGCGTCGACGGCTTTCCCGATTGATAAAAGCATGACCGGTACGTAACGGTCTTTATCCATGCCGAATGCTTCTGCGATTTGCTCTTTCTCGTAGCCGCCGATTGGGTTCGTATCATAACCGTGTGCCCGGGCAACGAGCATCAATTGCATCGAGACGAGACCTGAGTCGATTAAGATGCTGTCTCTCAGTGCGCTGGCTGGTACACTTTCATACATGCCTTGAATCGCAGGTACTTGACGGTCGCGGACATCTTGCGGCATGAGTCCTTGTGCGACGGCTGTATCATAAATGTTTTCAAGTTGGTCGACCGCATTCATATCACCGAAGACAGCGATGACGGCAGACGACGTCTCGACTTGGACCTGGTTGAATTTCGCAAGTGGAGCGAGTGTCGCTTTACCTTCAGCACTGTCGATGACGAGGAAACGCCATGGCTGCATGTTGACAGAAGATGGAGCAAGTGTCGCTTCTTCAAGGATTTGTGTCATCTCTTCTTTTGAAATCTTGACGTTTGTGTCGTAGTTACGGATTGAGCGGCGTCCTTTAACGATTTCCATGAAATCAGTCGTAGTTTGTGTAGTCATTTGAAAGTCTCCTTTTTAATTAACGGTTGTTTTAGGTAAAGTGAGGGCATTCGTTTCAATCCGTTGCATCATCTGTGTAAGCTGGTGTTGTTCGTCTGCCGTGAATCCTTCAAGCAACTGCTCGAGGAAGTCATCTTTTTGCTCACGTAACCGGGTGATCCGGGTTGCGCCTTCTGGCGTCAACGAAACGAGAATGACGCGGTTATCTGTTGCGGAACGGACACGTTCAATCATGCCGTTCGTTTCAAGATGCTTTAAGTGTCGTGTCACAGCTGCATTATCGACGTTGACCCGTTGCTGTAACTCTTTTTGACTAATCGTCGTGTCGACCTCGAGTTGGGCTAATAAGTCCATCCGGGTTTGGCTAAAGCCGTCCGTACAGAGATCGAATTTTTGAGCAATCGTCTTATTGACGGAGACGAGTGCATAAATCAGCCGTCCTTTTTCAGTACAGGAAATACTCAAGTTCATCACATCCTTCCCTTCGTTCGAAAAATCCTTGACGTATCAAAGATTGATATGTAAACGAATATAACGCGTCTGTTTCACTGTTGCAACGAATATGCTTGATCGACGCAAAAAAGATACCGTTTCAAGTGAAAGGGTATCCGAGTCAACCGACTTAACTGATTTTTTGTTGTTTCCGAGGAGTCGTCCCGGCATCAATCGCGGCAATCATCCGCCGGAAATGACCTAACCAAAACTGCAGAAACGGACCGATCAAGAAAATGGATAAAATCGTCCCGAAGAAGACCGGTCCACCGAGTAACCAACCGATTCCGCAGGCAGTGATTTCCATGAACGTCCGCATCATCCGGATCGACGTTCCAAATCGCTCAGCAAGCGTCAAGGTCAGTCCGTCACGGGGTCCGGCGCCATACCCGACAGCGACATAAAGCCCCGCACCGATTCCAATGATGAAGATACCAGTGATCAGCCAAAGCGTATTTTGCCAAACGGATGAAAAGGAGGGTAAGAGACCGGAACCGAGGACTAAGTTCATGAACACCCCGACGAAAATCGCATTGACGAGCGTGCCGACCTGCGGGGTGATCCGGTCGAGCAAATACTTGACGAATACCAACAACAAGCCGACAAGGAGGATGATCGTCCCGACGGAAAACGGTGTTTTATTTTGGAGACCAAGGTGAAGAACGTCCCACGTCGAGACGCCAAGTTGTGCCGTGATCATCATCGATGAACCGACGGCAAGTAGAAAAAGACCAAATAAGAACAATGCCCATTTTAAGACGGAACGTAACAGCCAAGACGTTTGAAGGGTCTGCATCATTTACGGATAACACCTCACTTCTAGATTAAAATTGATTCATTAACTGTATCATGTTTGTGAACAAAATCGAAGCGAATCCGATATTTTCCATCTTTAGATGGAGGGAATGGGGATGTCGTATCCGTATACTAAGGAAAAGGGGGCGTCGTCTTGCAGAAAATTCGGCATTTCATCCGTTTTACATATCTTGAAGCCATCTGTTGTGTCTTCCCGGTCGCGATTTTCTTTGCGCTTGCAACATCCCGTTATCTGCCGTCTGAACCGATTGCCCGTTATGATTTGTTGCTGCTCTGGTGTCTCATCGTGCAAATTGTTTTGCTCGTGACACGGTATGAAACAAAAGAAGAGTTTAAACTGATCTTAATCTTCCATGCGATTGGTTTAGGTCTTGAATTGTTCAAGGTCCAGGTCGGTTCCTGGAGTTATCCGGAAGAAGCGTGGAGCAAAGTTATGGGTGTTCCGCTCTATGCCGGCTTCATGTATGCCAGTGTCGCGAGCTACATCTGCCAAGCTTTCCGCCGGTTTGATCTCCGTGTCACCGCGTTTCCACGTCCTGCACTCGCCTTAGTGATAGGTCTCTTAGTCTACTTGAATTTTTTTACCCATCACTGGTTACTTGATTTCCGCTGGATGTTGATGGGACTGGTTGCACTGGTCTTCTTAAAATCCTGGGTCTATTACCGCCTGAATGAGACCGTCTACCGGATGCCGCTTGTCCTGTCGTTCGGTTTGATTGCCTGGTTCATCTGGCTGGCAGAAAACATCGTGACGTTTTTTAAGGGATGGGTTTATCCGAATCAGGAGGAAGGCTGGGAACTGGTCGACTTCGGTAAACTCTCCTCCTGGTTCTTACTTGTCATCATCACGATTTTGATTGTTGCCGTCGAAAAATACCGCCTGGGTGATCCGTCAATCGAAATTAAACGTGAACCTTAAACAAAAAAATACCGGGTCATTTTTAGACCAACCTTGGCTAAACTCACTTGCTATAGTTGAAAAAAAGCAAAGGGGTTGTTGAAAATGATGCAACAGATCATGGAGCGAGCGAAAGATTTGGTCGCAAGTAAATTACAGATTGTTGAAACGGCAGAAGACTGGGAGTTGCTGCTCGAGGAAATCCGGGGAATCGACGAATGGATCCAACTATCGCGTTATTACACACCACGCAAGAATCAATCCGGACTTGTCGAACCGGTAAAGGATGAACCGGCACCATTACTCAGTCAGAAGCGGGAAGTAGCGGAACCGACCTTCGAGCAACGATACACGTACACGTTTGTCCGTGAGCTGAAAGGAGGCTCGTTACGGGAATGGCCGAACAGTCATATCTCCGAAAAAGAGATCCGTCAGTGGAATCTTGAGCATGGGATGGAAGTCCGTGTACAAATCAGCCATCAAGATCACCGCCGGACGTCACTGGAAGTGCTCGCCGTCATCGCAACCGATCAAATGAAGACGCTTGAGGAACGAATTGTCTTCGAGAAATGTATCGTCAAGAATCACGGTATCATCGAGTCGACAGTCGAAGGACCGTTGAAGGATGAGACGGGGAAACCGTTTTATTACGCAACACCGGTGGAAGACATGCGATTCTTTCAATTGAAGGAAGGACAACTCGTCGATCTTGTCATGTGGAAAGGTCATCCGGAAACGCTGACGATTGTTTGGAAGTATGCCTTTCAATATGAAGAACCGATCGTCCAGCCGTTGAGCTCGTCACAGGATACGAAACGAGCAGGTTCAACCACCGAAGTGATCGTGACACCAGAATCAAAGAAATCTACCGGTCGTTACGCCAAACAAATGAAACGAAAACCAAACATCAAAAAAGCACGACAAGTCCGTCAGATCCGTGAAAAAAAGCAACAATCGATTGCGCCACTCGTCACGACTTCTTTACCGGGACAACCAATCGACTTCATCGATAAGAAGCCACTTGATTTTGCATCTTTTGAAGGAATGCGTCTCGTCATCGTCGGGAATGAACAACAGGCGCCCGTCTACCGGACCTTTTTCGCCGAGACAGGAATCGAATTGATTCATCTTGCGGGAGACGCCCAGTCGGCTAAGAAAATCGCCAGCCTGGCTAAAAAGACCGATGCCATCGTCGTTATCACGAGTCGTGTCTCCCATGCTGCGTCAGCACATGTCATTGCGCAAGCGAAAAAATATAATATTCCGTTTGCGATGGAACGACTGGACGGTCGCCGTTCACTTTATACGGCCTGTCAGCGTCAGCTTGAGAAAGCCCGCCTGAATCAGTTAAAAACAGGGAAATCCTGAAAATAACTGAAACTCCTTGTGCGATTAGCCGTAAATAGGAGTAGAACTTATTTTGAGGAGGATCTCCATGATAAAAGAATTAAAATTATCCGCACGTGAGGCACTCAGTGGACGTTGGGTCTTCATGGCACTTATGTTTTTACTGTTTCTTATCATTCAAATGATTCCAACTGCCTTTTCTTCTGATCCTAACGAAGACTTTCAGTTCATCGATTTGATTGGATTTGTGCTAAGCATACTTCTCCTACCGCTTGCGATCGGTTGGGCATGGCTCGCAATGTCTGTCTCCCGTAAAGAAGACGCAAAAATCGTTGATTTATTCGAACCGTATAAAATTTTCTTGAAAGCAGTTGGTCTTTCAATTGTTCAAGGTATTCTTCTTGGATTGTGGTTCTTACTGTTAATCGTTCCCGGAATCATCAAGTCGTTTTCGTATCTGTTGACGTTCTACATCCTACGCGACGAGCCGTCGATTGGAATTTTGGATGCGATCACCCGTTCACGCCAAATGATGGATGGCCATAAGATGGAAGCCTTTATGCTCGTCCTCTCATTCATTGGTTGGTTCCTGCTCGGCTTGATCACCATCGGAATTGCCTTCCTCTGGGTTGGACCTTATTTCAGCGTCACGCTTGCGAAGTTTTATGATCGGATCCGCGGCGAGGTAGCACCCATCGAGGAATCAACGTTTGTTGCCCCATATTAAGACAACGAGGATGAGAGCCCAGCTCTCGTCCTTTTTTATCGCTGTTTTTAATTCCGATTGGAAAACAGGGTTTAATGGTTGCTTTACTCTGCTAAAAAGTGTACGATAATTCCAATAATTCT
The DNA here is from genome assembly GCF_018618815.1 of Exiguobacterium sp. s128. Lineage (NCBI taxonomy): Bacteria > Bacillati > Bacillota > Bacilli > Caryophanales > Exiguobacterium > Exiguobacterium sp. s128. The sequence goes on from NZ_JACSMT010000023.1 coordinate 37,026, forward strand.
TATCAAGAGAAGTCGAGGGAATGGCCCGAAGACACTTCAGCAACCCCGCAAGCAGCGGAAGGTGCTACTTCCTAAAGGAATCTTTTCCTTTACAGATAAGAGCAGACACGATCAATCCGTCGCTCTTTTCGATTTTCGAGAAGAGCGACTTTTTTAATGAGGGGGACATAGCGGATGGAGTATGGATTTTGGTTGCCGATTTTTGGAGGATGGTTACGGAATGTCGAGGACGAACAGATGCCGGCGACATTCGATTATGCGAAACAGGTCGCACAAACGGCTGAACGAATCGGTTTTTCGACGACGCTGATTGCGGAGTTGAATTTAAATGATATTAAAGGACTTGAAGCACCAAGCTTAGAAGCCTGGACGACGGCAGCGGCGATTGCCGCAACGACGGAACGACTGGAAATCATGACGGCCGTCCGCCCGGGGTTCCATAATCCGGCGACGACGGCGAAGATGGCAGCGAACATCGATCAACTCAGCAACGGACGATTTACGCTAAACGTCGTCTCGGCCTGGTGGGAAGAAGAGGCCCGGCAATACAACGGCATTTTTACGGCCCATGATGAACGGTACGCTCGGACCAAAGAATTCGTCACGATCATGAAAGGGTTATGGGCAGACGCCTCACCATATAGCTTCGATGGCAACTACTATACGCTCGAGCAGACACAACTGCATCCGAAGCCGGTTCAACGACCGGGCATCAAGCTGTATGCCGGTGGAGAAAGCGAAGCCGGAAAACAAACCATCGTCGAACAGTGTGATGCCTATGTTATGCATGGGGGAACGGTTGAGGAAGTGACCGTCAAGATTGAGGATATGAAAACGCGTCGACATGCAACAGGGCAACCACCGCTTGAAAGTTTTGGCCTTGCTGCCTACATCATCTGCCGGGATACAGAAGAAGAAGCGGTTCAAGAATGGCAACGGATCACGGACGTCAAAGAAGACAGTGCCGGTTACGTCGGCTACGACGACTTTGTCAGTAAATCGCAACTCGAGCAACAGGTAAAACGGAATGATTATTCGGTCTCAAACCGCGGACTCCGTCCGGATTTAATCGGGACACCGGAACAGATTGCCGAGCGGATTCTCGCCTTTGAAGAAGTCGGTGTCACATTGTTGTTGTTACAATTTTCACCGCAACTTGAAGAAATGGAACGCTTCGCACGCGACGTCATGCCGCTTGTCGAGGAAAAACGAAAGGTAGGTCAAACCAAATGACAAAAATTCATATCTTACACGAAAATCAGGAATGGACGGATCATCTGATTAAACGACTCGAGGAACTGGAGTTGCCGTATGAACAGTGGCATCTCGACGAAGGGCAAGTCCCGCTTGATGAAGTCCCGCCGGAAGGCGTTTTCTACAGCCGAATGAGTGCGTCGTCGCACACGCGTGGCCACCGTTACGCACCGGAATTGACGGAAGGAGTGCTCGCTTGGCTTGAAGAACATGACCGGACCGTCTTCAACGGAACGCGTGCCCTACGTCTGGAAGTCAGTAAAATCAATCAGTATACGGCGCTTCGAAAAGCCGGTATCCGGGTCCCGAAAACAACGGCTGCCGTCGGTCGCGATCAAATCGTTGAAGCGGCAAAAAATATTGGTGTGTCCTCGTTTATCACGAAACACAACCGTGCCGGAAAAGGACTCGGCGTCCAGCTGTTCCATTCGATTGAAGCGCTCGAGACGTATCTCGATGGTCCGACCTTTGATGAGCCGGTCGATGGCATCACGCTGATTCAAGAATATATTCAAGCGCCGGAACCGTATATCACGCGTTGTGAATTCGTCGGCGGAAAATTCGTTTACGCCGTCCAAGTCGATACATCAGAAGGCTTTGAACTGTGCCCGGCGGATGCGTGTGTGATCGATGACTTGTTCTGCCCGGTCGGGGAAGAAGCACCGCAAACTCCGATGAAGTTTAAAGTCGTCGACGGATTTAATGATCCGATCATTCAAAAGTATGAAGCATTCCTGCAAGCGAACCAAATCGCGGTCGCCGGGATCGAGTTCATCAAGGATGCAGACGGAACGATTTATACGTATGACGTCAATACGAATACGAACTACAACTCGGATGCGGAAGCGGCTGCCGGTAAGTTCGGCATGTTGGAACTCGCGAAGTTCCTTGGGCATGCGTTAGAGCGTCAAACTGTAAAATAAGAACCATTCACCGATTGAAATGAGCCAAATACCCTGTATGTGACGTAGTCTGAAGTTAGAACTACACACATCAGGGTATTTTTTAATAAAAGGAGGTGTTGGGATGGTGACGTGGCACGAAGAAAAAATCCTCGACGTTCCGATCGAGGAAGCCTGGCATATCTTTGATCACGATCGGTTGCAACGCCTGATTCCGGGTGTCGTCCAGCACGAGGTGATTGAGCGGAAACCGGGTGTCGTCGGTTCGACGTACCGGCAAACGTATATGCAGGGGAACCGCCTCGAGACATACATCGTGACGGATCTTGCCTATACAAATCAACCGGACTTCAAGCAAAATACGATTGGCTTTACCCTCGCTAAGATTTTTAAGCTCGAGATGACGTTTACGTTAAAGCGGCTTGACGAAACAAGTTGTCAGCTGATTTATACCGGGAAAAACGAAGGGGCTAATTTTGTTGGACGAAGTCTGCTGTCGCTTGGAGGCGAACGGGAGACGGAAAAAATCGTTCAAGGATTACTCCGGCGTGTGGAAGAAGAGGCCGGTCAGTTGCGTGCGTGATCAACAAAGAATCATTCTTTCACGCGAGACACAAGCCACCTCCCTTCATTCCTTTTAATCGAGAGACACCCTCATTTTTGAGTCAGCCTCTTTCGTTGTCTTAACGATGAGAATACGATTTCTGACCTGTCGGCAGACCAGACAAGTAACCGACACCACCTGTTTTTTGAATGCCAATTCCTTCTTGCATCGCTTGTTCCAGTTTCTTCGGATCAACGGCTGTGATCTGCTTCCCGTTTAACCCTTCACCCGGATGTTGGTAGTTACTGAGCAGGTAGCTGTATCCACCGACACGGTCAAGTGACCGGAGTCCTGTTGCTTCAGCACCGACCGGGACGGACAGAATCCGTGAGAGTTTTTTCGTCTTCAAATTATACGCCCAGACGAAGTTATTCGTATGCAACGAGCTGTCTTCACCGATGAAAAGTGTGTTTGATGTTGCCGAATAGGCCAGATTATCCGGATTTGCGACGAGATTCGGGTTCGCCGTATTGCCGTACGCATCCGGCTTCGCTAAATCCTCACCGATGACGAGTGCCTGCATGTTCGTTGGCACATAACGGCTGTCGATTCCTTTGGCACGCCCGAGATCGATTTCAAAGGTCGCACCGGATTCGCGTTTCTCAAGCTGAATATCGTCTTGAACGGCACCGTCTTGTTTTTCCGTACTGCCGGAAACATACGAAAGAGCGATATAGGCTTTTTTGTCCTCAGCGTTGACGGTGATGCCTTCCATCTTGTTGAACTCAGACGTTGCTCCGAGCAACGCACCGTAACGACGCGATTCGAGGAAAGCCGCTTCTTTTTCCTTGCCTGGTTTTAACTTCAGATACTCGACCTTTTTGCTGGCAGCTGTCTTGACTGCTTTAAAGCCAGGTGCTGGAGCATCAGCCGTCTCAAAGATGTCACTAAACTTAGTTCCTTTATCGATTAAACGTTTCACTTCTTTATCGGATGCATGTCCGAGCTTGATCCATTCGAGATCCCCGGCGCCGCCTTCTGTCGCCTTTGTTTGATTGAATTTAGCCGCGTACAGTGTTCCTTGTGAGAAGTCTTTCTTTTTATCAGCGACGTACATGAACATCATCGTATTGTTGCCGTCATCGCCGAAGATGGCCGTTTTTTGGTCCGGCAGAATCTGCATCATCTCGTGTGAGAAACGACCAGTACTGTAGTGTTTGACGACCGACGATTTTCCTTTGCGGTCCACCGAAATTTCCGGCGTGAAGCCATAGAAATAAGGGTTCGCTTTTTCTTTTGTTCCGAAGTAACGTTCAGCAAAGGCGTTAACTTCTTTATAGGCAGAAGATGTCGGATCCGACTCGAAAGCCCGTGCGTCCGGTTCGTATTCTTCTGAGCCAAGGTGCGTGCCCCACGGCGTCGTCGAACCGTTACATGGTGTCCAAAGACCGTTGACGTTCTTGAAGTCGATTTTACTCGCTTTCTTGACCGCAAGTTTCCCGGTCTTTTTATCCTGTACGACTTCTGTCAATGTCATCGAAGCGGGCAGTCCCTTGACCTCATTTCCGGCGTTATCGATTGAATCGTACTCGAAGTGGGAGACCATGTACTTTTTACCATGGACTTCAAGCAAACTGTTTGAATCCGGTGCATCCGAGACGAAGGCTTCCGGCTTGTCCGGGACGCTCCGGTCGATGATCGGATCGCCGTTGACATCGATTGGTGTTCCGGCGGCAATCATCGCACCTTTATTTTCGACGATCTTATCTTGTGATAAGAACAATTGGTTGTAGTTCAGTGGCTTGATTTCTGTTTTACCGTTTTGATACGTGACTTTAACCTTAGCTTCCGTATACGTTTTGACCATTTGATTGACTGTGCTTGGTGCATCCATCGATAGAAACTCAACTTTCTTGATATCGCGTGCTGCACGGGATGTATGGGCATCAGCGAATGTTGGAATCAGACTCGATGACAGGACAGCTGCGGATAGACCGACGATCAGTGTTCGTTTCATAGTGATTTCCCTCCAAGTTGTTTGTTGTCTTGCTACTTTCTCATTTAATCAGTTGATTATGAAGAGGATGTAAACATAACAGGACAGTTGTATTTCACTTGGTTAAGTTTCTATTTACAAGAGATGACGAGATCTTTGCTTTCAAAGTAGCATAGGTACGTGACGTTTTCTCCAATGATTTACTTCAGTTTACAAAAAAGAGACCCGATCCGCTAGGACAGGTCTCTGTTCACTGATTAGTTCGTTGCGTACAACGTAGTTAATTGCTGTTGAACGGATTCGTTGTTGAGGTATTCATCATACGTCGTTTCTTTGTCGACGATACCGTTTGGCGTCAATTCGATGATCCGATTCGCGATGGTTTCGACGAACTGATGGTCATGCGAGCTGAACAGCATCGCACCTTTATAAGTGATCAACCCATCGTTGAGTGCCGTGATGGATTCAAGATCCAAGTGATTCGTCGGATCATCCAAGACGAGAACGTTTGAACCGCTGAGCATCGCTTTCGATAACATACAACGGACTTTTTCTCCCCCGGATAAAACAGAAGCTTTTTTCATGACTTCTTCGCCTGAGAAGAGCATCCGGCCGAGGAAACCACGGAGGAACGTGTCGCTCTCATCGGCTGGTGAATACTGGCGTAACCAGTCGAGGATCGTTTTGTCTGATCCTTCGAAGAAAGCAGAGTTATCTTTTGGCAAGTACGATTGTGACGTCGTGACGCCCCATTTAAATGTCCCGCTGTCTGCTTCGACTTCACCCATGAGGATTTTAAAGAGTGTCGTGATTGCAATGTCATTTTGGCTGATAAAGACGACTTTATCTGTTTTGTTTAATGAGAAACGGACATTGTCGAGGACTTTGACACCATCGATCGTCTTCGAGATACCATCGACGATCAACAGATCATTTCCGATTTCACGTTCCGGCGTAAAACCGACGAACGGATAACGGCGTGACGATGGACGGATATCATCGAGTGTGATCTTATCGAGCAACTTCTTCCGTGATGTCGCTTGTTTCGCTTTTGAGGCGTTCGAGCTGAAACGGGCGATGAAGGCTTGAAGTTCTTTGATTTTTTCTTCTTTTTTCTTGTTTTGGTCGCCGGCCATACGTGAAGCAAGCTGACTTGATTCGTACCAGAAATCATAGTTTCCGATATACAGTTGGATTTTCCCGTAGTCGAGATCGGCCATATGCGTACAAACGTTGTTGAGGAAGTGACGGTCGTGGGAAATGACGATGACCGTATTTTCAAACCCGATTAAGAACTCTTCAAGCCATTTGACGGCTTTCAAGTCAAGACCGTTGGTAGGCTCATCGAGCAACAGGATGTCTGGTTTACCGAACAACGCTTGAGCGAGCAAGACTTTGACTTTCTCGCCGCCAGTTAACTCGGCCATCGTTTTCGTGTGCAGGTTTTCTTTGATGCCGAGACCCTGTAAGAGCATCGCCGCTTCCGACTCTGCTTCCCATCCGTTCATTTCTGCGAACTCACCTTCGAGCTCAGCGGCACGCATGCCGTCTTCGTCCGAGAAGTTTTCTTTCATATAAATCGCATCTTTTTCTTTCATGACTTCATATAGACGTTTATGTCCCATCATGACCGTTTCGATGACTTGGAACTCTTCATATTCATAATGGTTCTGACGAAGGACACCAAGACGTTCGCCCGGCGTGATGATGACGTCTCCTTGTTGCGCTTCGATATCACCGGCAAGAATTTTAAGGAATGTGGATTTACCGGCACCGTTTGCGCCGATGAGACCGTAGCAGTTACCTGGTGTAAACTTAATGTTGACGTCTTCGAATAATTTGCGGTCCGCAAAGCGGAGACCGACGTTTTGTACTGTAATCATATAAAGAAGAACCCTCGTTTCTAGTGTGTGATGTGCTGTTACGAGTGTACCACAAAATGATACGTCTCGTTTCAAGGACAAAGTTCTTTACATCTTAGACCGGATTCACCAAATTAGCAACCTCACTTTTTAAAAAATGAAACATTTTCCAATCTGAGGCGTAAGAGTAGTTAGAACATTCATGAAGGAGGAGGACGGCATGGCAGTACTTTTCACGTTGTTATTTTTTGCACTGATCGTCTTGCTGGCCATTGAACTGTATAAGTATATTCAGGATAAAATTGATAAAGGAGACTCCAAATGAGAGAAATTAAACCGAAAAAACGTATTAGGCCGTCGATGATCATCGCAGGTGTGATTGTCGTCGCACTTCTTGCGATGACACCATTCATCGTCGAACAAATCGAACCGGGACAGGTCGGGGTCGTCTACAAACCGTCAAGTGGTGTCCAGGATGAGACACTCTCGCAAGGATGGCATATCGTTTCGCCGATTACACGCGTCACGGAATATCCGATCCGGACACAGACCAAGTCACTCGACAACATGACACTGGCAACAAAGGACGGTAAAAACATCGTCGTTGACTTTACGTACAGTTTTTCTGTCTCGCCTGATCAAGTGACGGAAGTATTCAATAAATTTGGTCCTGTTGAAATTGATGAGATTGCAGCCGGTTACTTAAAACAGCGTCTTTATGATGCGTCACGTGAACAGATTTCGAAAGTCACCGTCCTCGAATTATTCGGAGAACAGTCGGGTAACGTCTCAACAAGCATTCAGACACAATTTGCCGAAGATGTGAAAAAGATTGGCTTCATCATCGAAGACGTCGCACTCGGTGCACCAAAACCAGATGTGAAAACGCAGGAAGCAATCGATGCACGGGTGAAAGCTTCACAGGAACTCGATAAAAAGAAGACGGATCTTGCGATTGCGAAAGCAGAAGCGGAACGTCTGCGGGTCGAAGCGAAAGGGGCAGCGGATGCCCGACTCATTGAAGCACAGGGGCTCGCGAAAGCCCAAAAAGAATTACAGAAAACGTTGACGGAAGAAATGATTCAGTATGAAGCCGTCAAGAAGTGGGACGGAAAATCACCGCTCGTTAGTGGATCGGGCAGCATGGTCCAACTACCGATTCCGGATCAGCAAACAACAACAGAAGAAAAGTAAGAAATGGGTACGTCTTTCGATTGAAAGGCGTATTTTTTTTGCTGAAAATTTAAAAGGAAACTGTAATTCTGAAAAAGTAAAATAAAGTAAAAAGTTAAGTGGAAGACGCTTAAAATCATATTTCAAGAAAAAAATCTGTAAAGTACCTTTTTAAAATACCCATTAATTGGTTTATTTACCTGTTTTGAGGCTCATCACCATAACACGTGGTTGCTATTTTAACGACCAAGCTCAAGGCGCAATCTCAAAAAGAATCGTTCGAGGTTTCGGTAGCCAT
>NZ_JACSMT010000024.1:0-43209 GCF_018618815.1 Exiguobacterium sp. s128
CCTTGATCTTAAACGCCTTCGTATATTTGACCATAAAAAACACCCCATAAAAGTTGGATTTTTATGTCCAACTTTTATGGGGCAGTTCACGTTCAGCGGGCTGTTTTGTTGGATTTGTATATACCGGATTACCGGATTTTTCTGATTGGCGATAAGACGCCAACAGGAGAATTTAGCCGAAGAATTAAAGCAGTAACGAACAAGCCTTGCATCCGATTTCCGAAAAGGGAATGGATGCAAGGCTTGTTTAAAAGGATTCCTGTCCATCTCGGTCTTTATGCAAAAAAGCAGGAAATCTTTAATGAACGGCGAATTCTGTCTACAGAGAACAAAACGGAAACGGGGCGTTCGAAATGCGAAAGACGGTACTGGCACTACTCTTATTAGGAATGATCGGCGGCATCGGTTGGTTTTTTCTTGAGCAGGAACAGGATGAAACGTTTGAACAAATCGTACGGGCCCGGGTGACGAAACACGTCGCCGAGCAATATGGCAAAGAGACAATCATTGCGGTCCGGTCCGCTTATGACAAGACGGCTTCTTCGAAAGAGGCAAGGCATCAGGTCGCCGTTCAATTAAAAACCGATCCGCGCGGCGAGTATCAGGTCTTTCGACTGGCAAAACAACAGGTCGTCTTCATCGGGCGGACCCGCTCGTTGCCGGAACGTGAATAAGTCGTGCGTGTCAGTTTTCCTGCGTCCGTAGACGGAAGTAGGAGACAAGCGTCGGGACAGCGAGTACCAATGCGACAGCCGTTGCGAGCGGGATCGGGACCGTATTCCATGCGAAGAACGTCACGAGAGCCGCCAAAATGAACATAGTCCGAAGCAGATTTGAGCCGAGTCGTGCAGCAGGTACATCCTGATCCGGTACCATGTATGCCATCCGGTACTGGAAGTAGAAGTGGATCAACAGTCCAAGTTGGATGATCAGCAGGAAAGTCGAATCGGATTGTTCGAAAAAGATGGCATAAATCGTCATCACCATGACGAGGAGATACAAACCGGTCGTTAAAATCAGACGTTTTTTCAAGAGAGGATCCTCCTTATTCTTATGTAAGTTATTACTTCATATACGTCCGTTTTACCCAAGTGTTCCCAGAATTCTTTACTTAAACAAGCAATCATCCTGTCATGAAAGGGGAAATGAAGATGCATTACGGATTATGGACAAAGTTTACAACACAAGCAGGTGAGGGACAACGATTGGTGCAGGTACTGTTAGAAGCAGCAACGTCCTTACAGGATGTCTCGGATTGTAAGCAGTATATCGTCAGCACGACCGAAGAAGCTGATACCGTAATGGTCCGGGAGATTTGGACAGATCAAGCGGCTCATCTAGCATCCTTACAACTGCCGGCGACACGGCAATTGATTGAACAGGCACGACCGATTCTGTTGCATGTCGAACGAGTGCTTGAAGATCAGCCGTGCGGTGGTAAAGGGTTAACATGATTTTTCCAAAAAGAGGGAACCTCTCTAGTCAGAGCACGTATTAACGTCAAGAGGTGAGAAAATGAACAAACAAGAACGGATCCAAATCATTCAGACCATTCGCAAGCGGATAAAACCAGTACGAATGGTATCTGCCTGTTTTGCGGCGATTGGATTCCTAATCCTATTTTTAACCGATCAGCCTATATGGTCGATTTTTCTGATCGTTTTCGCTTTGATTCTTTTCGGTATATCTTCAGGAAAAGAGTGTCTCGAAATCTGTCGGATAACAAACATGAAACAAGCCAAACGGTGGATTCAACTGCGTTACGTTGCTAGTCTTGTCCTTATAAGTATAGCGATGACTCTTTTCGTGATCCCTCATGTGGCTGATGTTTCTGATTCGCACATGTTCTATTGGTATTTGGCTAGTTCGGTAATAATCATAATGACAGTCGTCGTCGAAACTAACTTCGATCACCGCGTTAGACAAGCCGACCCGGAACAGCCGATGAGCAATGAATACCGGTAATGAAATTCATCTGTTGCAAAAAAGCATCCGCGAAATCCGGATGCTTTTTCTTGTGTTCAACTGACGGTATAAGCAGGCAAATCGCTTTCCTGTCCGCCTCTGGCATATGATAGGAACGACTCGTATAAAAGGAGGGCTTCTTATTCTTGCCATTATCATCGGATTAATCATCGGGATCCTCGTTCCCGTTCAAACGAGTGTCAACACACGCTTACGCGGCATTGTCGGCTCGCCGTTCCTTGCCTCTCTGCTGTCGTTCAGCATCGGGACGGTTTTTTTGATCTTGCTGACACTTTTCGTCGAACGCAATTTCAGTCTGAATCCGGGCGTCTGGTCGGAACCGGGCTGGATTTGGATCGGCGGCGTGCTCGGTGTCATCTTTTTAACTGGAAACATTCTGCTCTTCCCGCGAATCGGCGGTGTCCAGACGGTTATTATGCCGATTTTCGGGCAGGTGCTGATGGGGTTGCTGATTGACAACTTCGGTTGGTTTTCAAACGCTGTCACACCGCTGTCGTCGACGCGTCTACTCGGCGCGGGATTTGTTCTGCTCGGTGTCATCGGAACGGTCGCCCTGGGCGATTGGTTAGCAAAACGTCGCCATCCGGAACAGGCCAAGCCGGTCGACACAACGATTTATGGCTGGCGGGTTCTCGGTGTCGTCATGGGGATGATGAGTGCTGCCCAAGCCGCGATCAACGGACATCTTGGTGTGGTGCTCGATTCCGCCATTAAAGCAGCATTGATTTCCTTTATCGTCGGCACGGTGACCTTGTTGCTTGTAAACGTGATCGTCCGGACGAAGTGGCAGTTCGACCGGTCGCTTCCAACACCATGGTGGATCTGGATCGGCGGTTTGATCGGGGCGTTGTTCATTGCTGGTAACGCCGTCATCGTGCCGCTTGTTGGAACAGGCGTTGCTGTCGTCATCGTGACAATCGGTCTTTTGACCGGCAGTCTGTTGATTGACCGCTTCGGATTGTTTGGGGCGGCGAAGACACCGGTCACGGGTGTTCAACTGGTCAGTCTTGCTCTGATGATTGTTGGAATCGTATTGATTCGCTTGTAATGAAACGTCTTCTTTTTGGATTTAATCAATCCTAAAAGGAGACGTTTTCAGTTTGAAGCACCCCATTTTTTTCATACAACGATTCATTATCTCCTATAAATTGTATAATGGAAGAGGGAAGAGCGGAGAACGTGAAAAATAAACAAGAACGCACCCAGTTCATCCAAGAAGCAAAACGGCAATTGATGAAGCAACGGATGGTGAGCACGTTATTATACGGGACAAGCATTATCTTGATTGTTGCCAACCGAGGCGCCTATTGGCCATTTGCTGTCTTAGTCGTTGCCCGGGTGCTGATCGCCCGGGTGCACTCACAAGAAGTCAACCGGGATATGGCACTGACGCCGAACCCGACAATGAAGCGGATCATTCAAGTCCAGTACGTGATTGATTATTGTTTCATCGTCTTGGTCAGTCTGTTCCTGCCGGTCGTATTGAATCTGAGTCTGCCATTTTTCACGAGCATCAGCATTTATCTTGTGCTCGCCGTCGGATTATTGATGACGGATTCAGTCCTCGAACGGCGGGGGAAGAAACTCGACCCCGAGTATCCGACGAAAAAAGAGTTACGGACGTATCCGAAGACGTGGAAAAAGTTGAAAGCATAAAAAAACCATCATGTTGAACAAGGGGGAGCAGGAATGCATAGAACCATCGAAATCGAACAGCTGTTACAAGAAAACGAAACGTTGATGGAACATCTCGCACTCCTTGATCGGCTTGGATTACCCGACGCCTGGATTTGCGCCGGCTATATCCGGTCGTTGATTTGGGGACTGGCATTGACAGATAAACAGGACATTGATGTCGTGTATTACGATGCAACGGACACATCCGAAGCAACCGAAAAACAGTATGAGGAGAAGTTGAAATCGTGGCAACCGTTGCCATGGTCGGTCAAAAATCAGGCCCGGATGCATCATAAAAATAACTTGCCGCCGTACCGGTCGACGTGTGACGCCATCGCCCATTTCCCGGAAACGGTGACGGCGATTGCGGCGAAGTTAACGGACGGACAGTTTCAGTTGTATTTGGCATACGGCGCAGAAGATTTACATACCCGGACGATCCGCCCGACACCGCTGTTTTCAAAAGGAAAACCGAAACATGCCATCTTTCAAAAACGGGTGATTGATAAAGATTGGGATAAGCGGCGTGATTTACGGATTGCCTACCAGTTCGAAACGAACAGCTGAGCACTGCAAGAAAGTGTCTATCAGAAGCAGGATGGCCGGTATGTCCGGGTAAAGGATAGTAAGACGGTGTCGGATGAACTGGATAAAACGAAAACGACGTACCTCGAAAACTCGGGAATCAAATGATAGGATATTCTATTGTAACGGAAAAACGCTTATGCCCTAAACATACCAGGCATAAGCGTTTGTTCATTCATCCGTGAATTGTAAAAGTATCCCGCAGTTCGATGATCGTTCCTTCCGGTGCCTTCAGTTTACTGAGATGGCCATCGACGACGAAGTAAATGTTTCCGCCGTGTTTCGGCAAAAACGGCATCCCGAGTTGTTCGAGCCGTGCGACTTCCGCCTGTAAATCATCGACATACAATGCGAAATGGACGGGACCGGCTGCGTGTTTCGTATAGTCTGACAGCGTCTCTTCGGCTTTGTTCGTCTGGAGTTCGATGTAGAAGTCACCAAGTTTCAGCCAACTGTTGAAGGCGCGCGTATGGAAATCGGGTGACTCCTGGACCAGTTCGAATCCGAGTTGTTCGTAAAAGGTTTTTGACGCGATGTAATCAGTCGTCTGGATACAGAGATGATGGATTTGTTTCAATGAAATAACGTCCTTTCCAGTCAATCGCGAAATGGATCATGTTCAACGATTCTGGTTTAAATTTTAGCACAAACAAACGTCCGCTTCCTATCTTAGGAAACGGACGTTTTTCATGATTCCAGTTCAAACTTCTCTGTCTGATCAGTCAAGTAAGCCGATGTTTCATTCAACGTCTCGACGAGGACATGCAGTCCGGTAATCGTCGCAATCATCTGTTCGGACGCCGCAGCAACTTCTTCGTTGCCGGCCGTATGTTCTTCGGCGACAGCAGCAATTTCCGTCAGGGCATTGCGAATCCGGGCTTCGGTTCTGGCGACGTCAAGCATTTGTTGACGCATTCCGGCAGCGGACGCAGCGACTGTTCCGACTTGTTCCGCGATTTGGGTGAACGAACCATCCGTCGCTTGAATCTCCTGTTGACCGGAGACCGTCTCCTGTAAGGTCTCAGCGAATCGGACTTCCATTTGCGTCGAATTCCCGGTGATATTCTGGACGATTGCAGCAATCTGATTGACACTGCTTGCGACATGCGTCGATAACTGTTTGACCTCGGTTGCGACGACCGCAAATCCTTTGCCTTGTTCACCGGCGCGCGCCGCTTCGATGGCCGCATTGAGTGCGAGTAAGTTCGTTTGTGCCGCGATATCACGGATGATCGTGACCAGTCCTTGGATGTCGGTGGACTGTTGTTTCAGTTGGCGGACCTGTTCCGTCGCTTCGACGACGTGCGTATGAATCGTGTTCATCCGGATGACGGATTGTTTCATCTGCGTTTGTCCGTCGCGCGTCGCAACACGCATCGTCTCAACCGTCTGTTCGATTTGCTGACTGTCGTCGGTCGTCTTTTGCACGAGCGAAGAGAAGCCGGTCATCTCATCGGTCAAGGCGAGTGTCGTGTGCGTCTGACTTTCCGTACCGGTCGCAATTTCCGACATCGTCTCGGCAATTTGCGTTGAACCGTCGAGGACTTCCGTCGTCCCGGCATCAATCGCCTGACTCGTGTCCGTGACGAGAGCCGTCGTCCGTTTGATGTCGACGATCATCAGGCGAAGTGTTTCGTTCATCTGCTGAATCGAGCGGGCGAGCGTATAGATTTCATCTTTTGCCGGAATCTTCAGGTGTTGCATCGTCTGATCGGCTTGCGAAAGTTTTCCGTCAGCAATCATCCGGGCGACGGATTGAAGCGTTTCGAGTGGCTTCAACTTCCGGCCAAGTAAGTAGTAGAGGGAGACAAGCGTCCCGGCAAGTAAGACAAGTAACAGTCCGATGAACAGCGGCAGACTTTGTTTCAGAAGGGTCGTCGTCAATGCATCGACGTCTTTTGCCGCAATGTCGACACCTAAAATCCCGATGATGTCGTCCGTTGAACTTTTTATCGGGACATAAACGCTGATGTATTGTCCATACTTCGGATCATCGATGACATCGGTCGAATGCGTATTGCCTTGTAAGACCTCTTTCATGTCGGATGCGACAGCACCGGTCGCCGGATCATTGATTTTCGCAGCGTCAGCGACCGGTAGACCATCGATTAACAGCTTGACTTGATTCTGTTCGACCTTCGCCGTATAGGCATACAGCAACCCATTTTGCTGTCGCAGCTGATCAAGCGATTCGCGTAATTGGTCGTAGTTCGTATCGTTCGTCGGATTCGTCAAGAATGTTTGATAGGCGGTGGTGTCAATGGTTTTCGCAATCCGTAACGCGTCCTGCTCAGCCGTTTTCTTGAGCGTCGACAAGGCCGTTTGTTTCGTATTGAGATAAAGTGACACACTGCTAAATACAAAGAAAAGGATGAGAATCAAGCTGATGATAAGTAATAACCGTGTTCTGATGGAATGCGTCCGTGTTGTGTCCATACAAACCTCCTGATGATATGGTGCGTGTTGCCTATCTACGTTATCGGTTAGATTTTCAAGAAATTATAGACAATATAGCAAAATAAAGTTAAGGGGTTGAACAAATACCGTCTTTTAAAATAAAGGGCCTTAAAAATGTTTACAGCTAAATAGTTTAGTGTTAAATTATTCAATGCGATAAGGAATCAGACGGAAATTTGATTACATCAAGCTAGCAGGAAAGGATGTTGAACGAATGGAACAAGATCAACTCTTTAAAATGATCCACACGGTCGAAGCGGTGACGAATGAAGCGATCATCGATTGGAATACCCGTTTTCCACACAAAATCGGCATCTCGCCGATTCTGACGTTAGGTGAGCTGAAACGAAAAGGTCCTCAAAATCAGATGAAGTTAGCAGAAACACTTGGTTTTACAGGAGGCGCGATGACGAACATCGCTAAAAAACTGATTCAACTTGAACTGGTCGAACGGGTTTATAACGAACAGGACCGCCGTCAAGTCTTGCTGCAGATTACGCAGCAGGGCGAACAGGTCTTACGTGAAGCCCAGGCGATTGGAACACAACAGTATCTTGAACTGTATGATGTATTGGATGAAGAAGAGATTCGGCTTTATTTAGCGATCAATGAAAAACTGTTGACCCATATCCGGGCAAAGCGGGAGAACGGAGTGAAACGATGAATCGAGTAGCGGGAAAAGTAGCGTTGGTGACGGGTGGTGCATCAGGCATCGGCTTATCAGCGGCAACATTGTTGGCAGAAGAGGGAGCGGCTGTCGTCGTCGCCGATTATAACCTCCAAGGTGCGGAAGAAGTGGCGGCCGATTTACGGAAGCAAGGAAAACAAGCAAAGGCGATTTTCCTGGATGCGTCGGAAAGCGAATCGATTCAGCAGGCCGTCGCGTTCACCGTCGCGACATACGGGAAACTTAACGTGTTGTTTAATAATGTCGGTCTGACGAACTTAAAAAAAGATCTCGATGTCGTCGCAATGGACCTGGCGGAATGGGACCGTTTAATGAACGTCAATGTCAAAAGTGTTTTGCTCGGTGCCCGTTATGCGATTCCATATATGAAACAGGCTGGCGGCGGATCGATCATCAATACAGCTTCGATGTCGGCTTTTGCAGGCGACAGCATCCGTTCCGCTTACGGGACGTCAAAAGCTGCCGTCGTCCAGTTGACGAAGTATATCGCGACGCAGTACGGGAAGGATTTAATCCGCTGTAACGCAATTGCTCCCGGTCTGATTTTGACACCGGCGGCAAAAGCCAACATGAGTCCAAGTCTGCTTGCGACCTTCGAAAAATACAATGCCCTTCCGTATCACGGTGAGGCCGCGGATATCGGACATGCTGTCGTCTATCTCGCGTCGGACGAATCAAAGTTCATGACCGGACAAACCCTGCAGATTGAAGGCGGACATTACATCGGCAATCCGACCAGCCCGGACTTTTTGGCGATGCAGCAATAATTCAGAAATGGAGTGGATAAAAATGAATCGATTAGCAGATAAAATCATGTTAGTGACCGGTGCCGGAAGCGGCATGGGAGAAGCAACGGCATTGATGGCGGCGCGTGAAGGCGCCATCGTCGTCGCAACCGACATCAATGAAGAGGCCGTCCGTGCCGTCGTCAAACAGATCCTGCTTGAAGGTGGTCAAGCGTATGCGTTACACCACGACGTCTCTTCCCGCAAAAGTTGGCAGGACGTCACGGACATGATCAAGCGGGAGTTTAATCGACTGGATGTTCTGGTCAACAATGCCGGCATTGCACTAAGTACGCCGTTTTTAGAGCAGGATGAAACCGATTGGTCCCGGATTTTTAACATCAACGTCAACAGTGTCCTGCTCGGGATGCAACAGGCGATTCACTTGATGCAGGAAACGGGTGGATCGATCGTCAACATCGCCTCGATTTCTGCCATCAGCGGAATGGCGGGAGCCGGTGGTTATACGGCATCAAAAGGCGCAATCGATGCGGTGACGCGGGCAGCGGCTGTCGATTACGGCAAGCACAACATCCGGGTCAATGCCGTCTATCCAGGTTACATCGAGACGAAGATGAGTGCCCCGTCGATGACCGCCTATAAAGATTATTTTGAACAAGTGATTCCGCTTGGTCATGTTGGTCAGGCGGAAGAGGTCGCACATGCCGTTCTCTTCCTCGCGACAGATGAAGCGAGCCATATCTCGGGAATCGGTCTTCCGGTCGACGGTGGCGTCACAGCCAGATAACTGAAATGAAATGAAAGACGCTGTCCATCCGACAGTGTCTTTTTTATGGAATAACAGGTCAATTGGTAATGAAAATCCGTTTTAAAAGAATTTTTTTACAAAAAAAAGCGGTACAATGGAAGGTGAAAACGACAAATGAAATGAGTGAATAAAATGCTTCAATCATGGAAGAAACGAATGCTTTACGGAACTGCGGGATTAGCAGTAATCGGATGTGTAAGTGCGTTGTATATCGGATTACGTCCGGAGGAACCAAAAGCCGTTTCCTATCCGGTTATTTCGAAGGATCTTACGAAGGTGACGTTTACACCGAAAGACGGTCAGGTCATCCTGCTGTATGGAAGCGATATTAACCGTTTTAAAGAAACACAGGATGATCCGCAAGAACCGGGATTGATGACAACATTGTCGAAAACGGGTAAAGAGCTGAAGACAGAAGCAATTGCTGACCCGGATTTCTATCTGATGATGCTGTCGCAAAAAGGAACGGATCCGCGGCACATCTATGCGCATCACCCGGATGGCATCGAAGCAGATCACTTTTTTACGTACAATTTAAAACGGGGCATGTTTACAAAACATGAGGTGCCGAATACAGCGATAACATCTGTTGCCCACTACGGGAAAGATGTCTGGCTGGAATCGAATGCCTCGAAGCCGTCGGAAAAAATTCAGTTAATCAACGTCCGGACAGACAAACGGTATCCGATTGAAGACCGGCTGATGCCGGTCTTTGATTCACCGATCCTTGAACTGGATCAGACGATTGCTTATGCCAACAACGGTACCGAGGATGATAAAGGAGGAGCGGCCGGAATGGTCCTGCTCGACCAGACGACCGGAAAATCACGCGTCATTCGAAAAGTGGACGAACCATATGCCTATACGGCCTTATACGGCGCGAAAGATACAGCGTATTTTGCAACGACCGACGGCTTGATGATCCGGCTGAAGATGGACGGAACGATGCAACAAAAGTCCTTTTCAGTATTGGATGATGTCAACTACTGGGCGACGGAACCGATGCGGATGATCAACAAACAGACCGGTTATCAAATCATTGGCACCGGTGAAAACGATACGGATCAACGGCTCGTTAAGTGGACATTCGGACAAGCGTTCCGGGTTGAACCGGTCCGACCTGATTTTTGGAAGGAGGGTAACTATTACCGTTACCTGTACCGGAATCCGGATAAGAAGACCTCATATTTCACGGAAAGTAAATCGTCACTTTCCGGAAAAGGCCGCTTGATTGTCACGAATGACAACTTAAAAACGTTACGGACGATACCGGTCGAAGGAGCAAGCGGCGTGGACTTTGTGGTGGATTAACACTATTTGTGGTGGATTAACACTAAAGGGAGGAAATGAAATGGCTTTTGAAGAGGTGTATTTGACGGCAATTCAAGCACGGTTCCGGGCTGTCCGCGAACCGGCGGAGCAGGCACTCGGTTGGCTGAACGAGGAACAGTTCCATCAGACGCTCGCACCGGACACAAACAGCGTCGCGTTGTTGATTCAGCATATGACGAACAATATGACGTCACGCTGGACCGATTTTTTAACGACGGACGGGGAAAAGCCGGACCGCAACCGGGACGCCGAGTTTGTCGACCAGGGTCATGATAAAGAGACCTTACTGACACTGTGGAATGACGGCTGGCAACTCGTCGAATCAACACTTGCTTCCTTGACACCGGACGACCTGGAACGAACCGTTTTAATCCGCGGTGAACCGCATCTTGTCGTCGACGCGATTGAACGCCAGCTCGCGCATTATGCCTATCATACCGGACAGCTGATTTTTTTGATGAAGATCCTGCTCGGACCGGACTTCAAGCCATTAACGATTCCCTTGCCGCATCAGCGGCACTGAACGAAACAGACCTGCCTCTTTCACGTAAAGAGACAGGTCTGTTTTTATAATGTATCGTCACTCGATCCGCCGACCGGAGTTGTCGATAACGAAATCGTAAAAGCGCGTTCGCCTTTTTTGAGTTTGATGTCTTCAGGAGAATCGATGCTATCCATTGATTTTCCTCCCATTGTCTCTTGCATCGTCGATTTCTCGAACATCAACAGTTCATATTCAGATGGACGAAACGACTTGCTCCGAAACTCGACGCCACTCATCATGATTTTCTTTAAATCATCTGACTCCTCGGATTTTTCTTGCATGAGACCATCTAAATCATACATGTAGGAACGGTAACCTTTTATCGTATCGAACTCTTCTCCGAGTTTCAGTTTTTCCCCGTCATATTGACCGGGTTTGATGGTTTCGCTAAACCAGATTTTTTGTTCGCCGGACGCAAAATACTCGATCCCGTTCAGGTATAGGGGTTTGTCGGTTTGACCGGTCATGGTATAAACAGCTTCAGTTTTATCCGAATCTGATGGGTTTTTAGACGTATCGCGTTTGAGTGTTAACGGCAGTTCAGTCGGTTGAATGACTTTTTTTGGTACGGCTTCTTCCGAGCTGCAACCGGCGAGTAAAAGTGCCGATAGTGAACAGACAAGCAGTTGTTTCAACATCCACGTCACGTCCTTTGTATGTAAGTACATTTAGTGTAAGGGGAATGGATGATATTTACAATCAGATTAGGCATCGCAGAAAGGATGGATTACATGAAAAAACGTTTTATTCTTTTACTGTCGCTCGGATTGTTTGGCTGTTCGGCGACTTGGAATCAAGAACCGGCGGAGTCGACAGCTGCCAAAAAAGTTCTGTATGTCGCCCCGACCGGCAAGGATACGAATTCCGGTTCAATCAAGCAACCACTGAAAACGCTGAAACGGGCCAGTCAGCTCGCGAAAGCCGGGACAACGGTCTATCTGCGTCAAGGAACATATCAGGAAGCGTTAACCGTCAAGTACAGCGGGACGAAACAGGCACCGGTCGTCTTCCGGAATTACCAACAGGAGAAAGCCGTTTTAAGCGGTAAGACGCTGAAGCAGAAAGATGGGGACACGACACTTGTCCGGATCGAAAATCGACAGTACGTGACGATTCAAGGACTGGTGGTCGCAGACATCAAAACAACACGAACCAATGAGACACCGATCGGGATGTTCGTCACCGGCACAGGGCGAAACATTCAATTGATCGACAACCAGGTCCGTCGGATCAAGACGAACGCCAAAGACGGCAACGCCCACGGGATTGCGATCTATGGAACCGGTCGGTTGAAGCAGATCACTGTCCGGGGCAACCGGGTCGAAGATAATCGGCTTGGGGCAAGTGAAGCACTTGTACTTAACGGTAACATCGATGGATTTTCCGTCACGGACAATATCGTTCGACGCAACGATAACATCGGCATCGACTTGATCGGATATGAAGGGGTCGCAACGAATCCGGTAGAAGATTATGCACGGAACGGGACGATTGCCGGGAATCACGTCTCCGACAGTTCAAGTTACGGCAATCCGGTTTACGGCAAGGAGTACAATGCGGCCGGCATTTACGTCGACGGCGGGAAACGGCTGACGATTGCAGATAATACCGTCGAGCGGAATGATATCGGCATCGAAGTGACGAGTGAACATGCGAAGAAGTATGCAGAAGACATCACGGTCCAGGGCAATCTGATCCAACAAAACCGGTTTACCGGTGTTTCAATCGGCGGATACGATAAAAAGCGGGGTGGAACGAAGCAGGTCCGGATTACGGACAATCAAGTCATCGGCAATGATACAAAAGGGCTCGAAGGGGGACAACTGCTGGTCCAGCATGATGTCCGCGATAACCGGATTGACCATAATACGTTTACGGCAGGGCCGGACAATCTGTTTGTCGCCCACTTTTTTAAGACAAGCTCCGGCAATCAATTCGAACAGAACACCTATCGATTGGCTAATGGAACAGCGAAGCGCTGGATTTGGCAGGATCAAGAATACCGCACTCCGTCCGCTTTTGAGCGGGCAGTCACACGATGATTGAAAAACAGACGTCATTCTCCTCCTTGAGGGAAAGTGACGTCTGTTTGTTTAACGGACTCGTATTTTTTAGGCATTGTAGCCGACGAACAGTGTGAAAAGCATCAATCCGGCCGAACCGACGATGCAGGTCAGGCAAACGACAGTCGTAAAAATACGCAACGGCAGCGGCAAGCTGACCTGTTTTTTCCAAACGACATACACGACGATGGCACTCGCCATCATCAATAAAGCCAAAATTGAGAATGGTAACGCCCGTTCCTGAATCAAATAAAAAATATCCAACGTCGCAACGTCCTTTCTTTCGGGTTCCGATTCACAAGGGCTGTCCCCTGCAAAATCGGACTCCGTTACGTTATACTAATTATTGTAACATATGGATGAATCACCCAACGTGGAATCGAAGAAAGAAGGGGAAACGATTGGCACAATCATTACGCAGATCAGCGACAGACCGTTCGATTCAGGGAGTGTGCGGCGGACTCGCGGAACACTTCGGTATTTCTTCATTGGCCGTCCGCCTGATTTTCATTGTCATTCCGCTTCCGATTAACTTAATCATCTACATGATTCTCGCTAACGCAATGGCGGATGCGCCAAGAACGTTGTAAAACAAATGAACAAAGGGGGCATGACGATGACAAACGGAAAGATTGCACTTCGTGTGTTAGGCGTTTTGATTGGCGCGATCGTCGGTTTACTGATTGTTTACGAAGCGAAGGGTACCTTTGACGTCAGTGTCCTGCTTGGATTTATGGCCGGTGCTTTGATTTTTGCCCTGATCAACATCATCTGGGTACGCGTCAGAAAATCTTAAACAGCAGGGGGAATAGACATGACTTACTTAATTTGTACGACGTGCGGAGTCCAGATGGATGAGAACATAACACAGGACGATATCTGCCCGATCTGCACCGATGAACGGCAATATGTGAATCCCAATGGTCAATCGTGGACGACACTTCCGGATATGATTTCGTCCGGCACGTATCAGACGACCGTGACAGAAGAACAACCGGGACTTCAAAGTCTCGTCACGACACCAAAGTTCGGGATCGGGCAGACAGCTTATCTCGTCGCGGGGACAAAACGGATTCTTTGGGACTGCATCACCTATCTCGATCAGGCGGTCATCGAGGAAGTGGGCCAGCTCGATGCGATGGCCTTATCGCATCCGCATTATTACGCGACCCAGGTCGAGTGGGCGGAAACGTTTGAAATTCCGCTTTACATCCATGAAGCAGACAAGGGATGGGTGACGCGGCCGAGTGAGCGGATTGTCTTTTGGTCCGGTGACCGTTTGGAATTAGCTGACGATGTAGTGTTACACCGGATCGGCGGTCACTTTGACGGGGCGACCGTGCTCGAATGGACGGCAGGGGACGAAGGGCGTGGGATTTTACTGACCGGAGACATCATTCGTGTCGTCGCCGACCGGGCGTGGGTCAGCTTCATGTACAGTTATCCGAACCTGATTCCGTTACCGGCGGCGACCGTCGCTGAAATGGCGTCTGCCTTAAAAGACGTCCGTTTTAATCAGATTTACGATGCATTTCATAAAATCATTGTTACGGATGCGAACGCAGCCGTCGCCCGTTCGGCAAGCCGCTATATCGAGGCGTTGAACGGACACGTCAAGGAACGTGAACGGCGATGATTCTTGGCCTATATGAAGCACATCTGCCCGTCCGCGACTTACAGCGGTCAATCGCGTTTTATACGGGACTCGGATTGAAGCTTGATCACATCGTAGATGGAAAAATCGCTTTTCTCTGGATTGTCGAGGACCAGAGTTGGCTCGGTCTTTGGCAGACGGATCAAGTCGAACTGCCGTATCATCCGTCGATCCGCCATATCGCGTTTCACGTTTCGCTCGACGGTCTACGTGAATCGGTCGCTTGGCTGACGGAACGCGGGTTCACACCGCGTAAGGCGTTTGGTTTTGAAGGAACGGAACCGTTTGTCATGCCGATTACCCAGCATGCCCATGCGAAGATTCATTTTAATGATCCAGACGGCAACAGTCTCGAGTTCATCACGAAGCTCGACAATCCGCTTGGCGCCCAGGACTATATGTACTTAAGTGAATGGGAGACTCTTTTGAATGACCGTGGTTTCACCTTAGAATAAGCAATTCCTCTTCGATTTATGGAAAAATCGAAGAGGAATTTTTTGTTAGAGCAATCGTAGATGTTTTTTTGTCCGGTAGATGATTGATAAAATCGCTACAATCAACAGAACTTCAAGGAAGGCGAATCCAATCGTCACCGAAGCAGTCACGGGATGTGTCATCTCTTGTCCGATATTTGGGATTAAAAATAAAGACAGCATCGAAATCAGTAAAAAAAGCAGGGTGATCCAATACGTTTGAAGTTTCTTTTGTAAGTAAGTTCGGGTCGAGACTGTATCCGTAAACAATTCAAAATTTTCTTCAGTTCCGGCTTTGCGGTAGTAAGCCCAAAAAGGATTGGCATGAACGATTTCGACACCCGTCTCTTCTAAAAAAGCAAAGTATTCAGAACGATTTTTCTGTTGAGTGATCATTTCATTACGATATGTATAGACCGTACCTTCCCGTTCAAACGTGTAGACGAACGGAGAAAACTTCGTCAGTTGCCAGCCTTGTCGACTCATCTCATTGATCCAGCGTTCTTCCGCTTCATCATTTAGGTAAAATTTAAATTTTTTCATCAGTTGCTCCTTTAAGTAAGTTATCAGCATGCTGTAATACTTGCGACAGACGGGTCCGTTCTGCCAAACATACTTTATAGCCGGATGTTGTCAAACCATAAATTTTCTGGCGACCGGCTTCTTCGACAATTTCGATCCAGCCTTTTTCAAGTAAATTCTTTAAGACCCCATACATCGTGCCTGGTCCCATCCGGACGCGTCCGTCTGTTAATTGCTCGATTTGTTGCATCATCGCGTATCCGTGCTTCGGTGTCGTCAACGAAAGCAAAACATAATACGTACTCTCGGTCAAAACTGATGTATCATTCCTCAATGTATCGCCTCCCGATATAAATGATACATGATTGGAAAAATTTGTAAAGGATAAAAAAACCTTCCTAAAAGACCTGTTTTGAGCGATGGGTCAATGTTTTGAGACGTATGAGCAGAATGATGTGCACGTAAATCATGGCTTGTTATGATAACAGCAGACGAAAAAACGTTCTGTTAAAAAATATCTTTTCTACTCAATTTTTAAAAATCAAAGTACTATACGACCCGAAGGAGATTACCTACGTGACGACACCGCTACCTACCAATCAGACACTTGCCTCTACACACGTCCTTGAAGCCTTAAATACAAATGTCGCAATGATCCGTTTTGATACGCAACGCCGGGTTGTTGATGTCAACGACTTGTTTGCGAAGACGATGAAGTACAAACGCGATGAGATGATTGGCATGCATCATCATCTCTTCTGTACGACAGAGTTTGCGAACAGTGACAGCTATCAAAAATTATGGAACAAATTGTTGAGTGGTTTCAGTTCGGCTGATAAAATCGAACGGATTGATGCCCGCGGCGACTCCATCTGGTTAGAAGCGACCTATATGCCGATTTACGAAGCAAACCAAGTCGTCGGCGTCGTCAAAATCGCCTCCGATATCACGAGTCGCCAAGAGACGATCCAAGAATATGCCATGTCTTTTGAAGGCATTGCGACGGATCTTGATGACCGTTCCATGCAAGGAAAACAGGAGAGCCGTCAACTGAAACAAACGATTGAAAAGATGGCAGACGATGCTGAGGAAAATTTGCGAACATTGGCAAATCTGCAGGAACAGTCAGCTGAAATCACAAAGATCACCGGAACGATCAAAGAGATTGCGGCACAAACGAACTTGCTGTCGTTGAACGCTTCGATCGAAGCAGCCCGTGCCGGTGAACACGGAAGCGGCTTTAACGTTGTCGCGATGGAAGTCCGTAATCTGTCGAAACTCGTTGAACTGGCTGTCATCAATGTCCGGAACACGACGGAACAGATGAATAAGGAGCTGGAACGGATTCAACAGGGGATTTCGCGGGCAAACGCCGATGCCTCATCGAGTGTTTCCGTCATGGAAGAGACATTGCAACGGTTTGAGACCGTCAGTCAGACGGCAAATGAATTGAATGAGACAGCAAAAAAGTTTACGTCGATTATTTGATTAACTGAGACAGACCGTTTACCTACTGTGCTAGGTAGACGGTTTTTTCTGCGTATCTTTTTAAATCAAGTGTATGATCTATTCCACTACGGTGGGTCCCGTTATACAAAGAAGGAATTCATAATCAAAAACAGAACCTTAACAAAGAATAGATTCTACACTTAAGAAGGAGTGATTCGAATGAATCAGGCTCAAGAAATTCAGATTCAGACCGTAATCAAACGTCCTGTCGCAGATGTCTGGACGTACTGGACGGAGCCGGACCACATTAAAGCCTGGAATGCGGCGTCTGATGATTGGCATACGACGGAAGCGACGAATGATGTCCAGGCGGGTGGCCGTTTTTCCAGCCACATGGCGGCAAAAGACGGCAGTATGGGGTTTGACTTCTCCGGCGTCTACTTAGAAGTCATCTTGTATGAAAAACTTGCCTATACGCTCGACGACGGACGACATGTGACCGTACTGTTTACGGCGAACGGGGAGGAAACGGAAGTCGTGGAAACATTTGAGGCGGAGTCGATGAATCCTCTGGAAATGCAACAGGCCGGGTGGCAGGCCATCCTTGACCGCTTCAAGGCATACGCGGAACAACACTGAATACGAGCAGACAGTAAAAAGCCCGTCCAATCTGGAACGGGTTTTTCTCATGTTCAGTTGTTGACTTGAATGATGCGGAAAGATACGGTTCCATCATCCTGGACGACGCTGTAACCAAGCTGACCGTTGGTGAAGACCGGTTTTGAGTATTCGCCTTCCTTGTCCGTCAACGGGACGACGGTTCCATTGGACAAGTCCGCATACAGAAGTTGATCACGTTCTTCCCGGAAGACGATGTGATCCGGCGTCAGGAAACAAAACCCGTCAATCAGGTAATACGGTTCGGGTGTCTTGTAACGGTAGGACGTATGATTCGACACGTGAGCTTGAAATTCCGCAGATCCTTCCGCTCCCGTCGCCAGATAATGCTGTCCATAGGCGAAATCAAACGGCATCGCCGTCTTATTAATTGCTTTTCCGGAAAGCGTCGTATAGGCGGTCGTCTTTTCGTCCGCTTTGTATGTCGTTTGATCAAGAAGAATCCCCGCATCGCCGTCCCGTAAGGACTGGGCATAGTCGCCGCTCCGGGTTGCTGTTTCCTTCACTGTCAGTGTTTTTTGTGTCGTGACGTACCCGGTCGCCGCATCATATTTTTGGACGAGTGACCGGGTCTGATCTTTCTGACTGATATGCTTGATCCAAGAAACATGGGTCGCTGTCGTCTGCAAATCCGGGTAAAAACGAGACGGTTCTCTTCCATGGTCAAGTTGTTGAAGCGATCCGGTTGCTAGATCCATCACTTCGAGTGTCCAGTTGCTGTCCTCTCCGTTGTCCTGATAACGGATCCAGAACAATTGTCGTCCGACACCAACCAGTTTATAGATGGTTTGGCTCGTCGAATAGAGTTTTTCCAGGCGCCGATCCGTCAGCGAGTAACGGAAAATCGAACTGTCTTTTTCGCTTGAGGCATAAAAGTACACGGCTGCTTCATCAATATAGCTCGGACCGGACAGGTAAGGATATCGTTGATAGACAGCAGTTAAATCGTAACTGTTGCTTTGTCCGAGCGGCGAAAACGTCTCACTCCGGATCAATTCTTTTGGTGCTGGAACCGGGGGCGTTGGTTCCGGTTGACTGCATCCGGCAATCAGCAGGACAAGGCTGAATAAGCTGAGTTTCAAAAAATAAGGCATAGCGAAAAACTCCCGTTCTGTTTAAAGAAAATGAAAACTCTCTTAGTTTAAAACGAAACTTCTTCATTACCCTAAATAAGAAAGGGAGATTACAAGAATGTAAGATGACGTTTCCTTGATGAATATTCTGAATATTCGTTTAGTAACTGAAAGACCGGGAATATATATCTAAAAGATACTATCTAAAAGATATAGGAGAATCCGATGCCTAAAGAAAACATGACACGATATGCGATTTTAGGATTGCTGGCAAGCGGCTGTACGTCCGGTTACGAAATGAAACATACGATTGATACGAGCCTTAATCACTTTTGGAAAATCAGCTTCGGACAGGTCTATCCGATGTTGAAGACGTTGGCGCAGGAAGGATTAATCGTTGAAGAAACCGGAGAAGGGGATGACCGGAAGACGTTTGTTCTGACACCGGACGGCGAGGCGGAACTCGGACGTTGGGTCGAGGAGCCGACGACCGAACTGCCGGTCCAGCGGAATGAACTGTTACTGAAACTCTATTTTGCCCGTCATGAGTCAAAAGAAACGACGATTCAAAAAATCGATCAGCATGCCGTTCTGCTCCGGGAGCGATTAGACACGTATGAGATGATTGAACAATCAATCCGTTCCTATCCGGAAACCGATGAGGCCGTCTACTGGCTGTTGACGCTTGATTACGGTAAACGGAAGACACAAGCCTTGCTCGAATGGTGTGCTGCGTCGATTCAGACACTTGAAGGAGGAAAAGACGATGAAACGCGTGATCGCAACACCAAATGAAGACGTCGTCGTATTTATCATCGGCTTACGGATTAACCGTTTGCGAGCGGTCCGGAAGTGGTTACCGGCCGTTCGGGCGATGACTCCGATGATTGAGGAATGTTATGAGCAGCAGATTGGTTTGTTGTCGCATGAGATGCTCGTCGGATGGCGGTCGGTCACGTTGATTCAGTATTGGCGTTCGTCGGACGCTTTGATTGCCTACTCGCACGGCAACCGTCACCTGACCGCGTGGAAACAGTTTAATCAGTCGTCGCGGGCGAGTAACGCCGTCGGGATTTTCCATGAGACGTTTGAAATCAGCAACTATGAGACGATGTATGTTAATCTGCCGACGCGGGGACTGGCGAAAGCGGTCGGCGAAAGTCCGATTCAGAAACATCAGGAACAGGCGAAGGACCGACTGGCAGAACGCAAGGTGTCGACACGTGAATAACGAAAGTAGGGAGCGGATTCCAATCATCCGCTCCCTTGCTGTATGTATTACTGTTCTACCCGGACTAATGTTTCTCCGCAATTTTGACAAATCGAATTCATCGTCTCGGTACACTCTTTGCAAAAAGTACAGTTGTGCGAACAGTGGTACGTTTCCTGACCGTCTTCAAATGTCTCCGCACAGCGGGTACAGTTCGTTGCCTGCATGTCGTTCACCTCACTTATGTTTGATCTGTCTTTATTGTACGAAAGAAGAACGTGACTAGACAGACGGTTTTCCTTGTTTTTCAGTAGCTTCACCTGAAAATGAATGGTAATTTTAAGATATGTCTTCATAATATTAGGAGGGTTGAAAAGTGGACGAAATTGATTACGCAATTATCCGGGTGTTGCAGGCAGACGGGCGGATGTCCTGGACGGAACTCGGTAAAACGGTAGGTCTGTCGACACCTGCCGTCAACGAGCGGGTTAAGAAACTGGAGGACCGCGGTGTCATCGAAGGATACCGGGCCGTCATCAATCCTGTTGCGCTTGAAAAAACCATCATGGCGATTTTGATGTTCGAAGACACAAGATGCGACGCGTTTATCACGTTTTGCAAAGATCATCCGGATGTCGTCGAGTGCCACCGGCTCGCCGGGACGTTTAACTTCATGGTCAAATTGTATACGCCGTCCGTCGAGACTCTGGAAACGTTTATCGATGCCTCGATGAAATACGGTAAGCCGTCGACCTGGATCCGCTTGTCGTCACCCATCGCGTTTAAAGCGTTTACGGTCGGAGATGGGATTTTGATATGAACGTTTCTCTAAAACAACGAATCGAACAAAAAGTCGGTTTGATTCATTCGATCCATCCCGTTGCCGAGCAGGGGGGAACAGCCATCGTCTACTATGTGAAAACGTTAGACGGCACCTATATCCTCAAGCAGGCAAGCTTACCCCGTTACCGCGAGTGGTTGGCGCAGGAAGCGACAGTGATGCAGACGTTCAAGTCACAACACATCATTATCCCGACTTGTATTGATTATATGGAAGACGAGCAACAGGATTATTTACTGATGTCTTACATAGCCGGTGAGACGTTGACAACGGCACTGGCGAATGCTTCCGAGTTTCAACGATTGGCATTGATCCGTTCATTCGGACGGTTTCTCAGACATTTTCATGATCAAATGCTTGATAACTCGACTTCCTCAGAAGTATGGCTGGATACGCAACTGACCCAAGCAGAACATTACATCGAACAGAGTTGGACGAGCGGTTCTAAAACCTTGCTTACAACGCTTTCTTCTGAGCGACCAGTGCCAATCACGGCAACTTGGATTCACGGCGATTGCACGACCGATAATCTGTTGGTCCGAGAAAATAAAATCGTTGCTTTCATTGACTTAGCAGGTATGACAGTTGGTGACCCTCGGTATGATGAGACCTTGGCGACACGATCTTTTCGGAAGGACCCTAAGATGTTCGAAGCCTTTTACACCGAATACGGATCGGAACCGATTTCAGAAGAAGCATTTCGATATTTTGATGATGGATTATACGAGTTCTGCTGAACAATCCGGTAGTTAAAAATGGCTATCTCCTGAGTTTTTAAAGGAAATAGCCATCATGATTTTTTCTGTTAAGTACAACACTTTGTCGCTTGACCGACCTGATCTTGCGGGATCAGTAATTGGTCGCCCTCGACTGTAAACTCAATGTCATTGGCTTTTAGCCGTTCCATTTGAGCCGGTGTATTTTCACCCCACGGAACGGTTTTCGGTTGTTCGGAAGAAGCACATCCGACGAGCAGTAGGCTACTTGCGAGTAATAAAGGTTTCAGCATGAACTCACCTCCTATCAGTCTGTACGTAGATTGTTATTGAAGAACAGCCGTTTCAACTGCAGTCCGTCACTTGGAATACCACTTGTCAAACGGATTGGGATCAGATTGAACAAAACAAAAATCAAGGAAGTCTGGATGAAGAGTGGAGCCAACAGGTGCATGGCTGGACTTGGAAACAAATAGATTAGTGTAGCCGCAAACGCTCCGCCGATAAAGTTGGCACTAATTCCGCCGAGTAACAGCGCTGCTCGTTGTCCGCGACGAAGGGGAACTGCTGCCGGATGTGCTTCGTACATTCCTTCCCAAAACTGCTTTCGGGCAATGGAAAAATGACCGATTCGAAGAAAGGGTTCCCCTTTACCAATCGAGATAGACTTTAAGCGTAAACCGATCCAGCGACCGACAAGCGCATGACCGTATTCGTGCAGAATCAGGCTGGGAAAGTAAAAACAAAGCATGATTAGATTAAACCAGACATGTTGCATATTTCTCCTCCTCTCGTTCACAAACATAACGAAAAAATGGATAATTAAGGCAACTTACATAATTGTCATCCATTCACATAGGGATCGAAAAGGAGACATACCGATGAATGAATTAAATGATTCCATTCTGTCAATCCGGACGTATCCAGCCAAACATCAAGATTATCAGAAAACGATCTGTTTGTATCATGGCTGAGGATCGAGTGCAAACAGATACGACGAATTCGCTAAAATGCTTTTCCGGTAAAGGATTTACCGTGATTGTGCCGGAGCTTATCCTGCATGACAGCCGCGATGCGTGTCGACAAATAGTAGAATCAGCAAACCGGACATCCTGCTCGGGTGTCCGGTTTCTTTAAAATCGTATGATGAGAAGCGACACTATGCCAAAGATGACAATCAAGGAAGTGAAGACCACATTATAGCGAACGGATAGATGCGTGTCTTGTTGTTTTTTCTGTAGATAGACGTACAAGTAGATTCCGCTCGTCAACATCGTAGCGACGGCGAAAATCGAAGCGATGGTCGTAAGCATATTTGCATCCCTCCCTGACACTTACCGTAAGATTTTTTCGAGCGCTTTACCTTTTGCCAGTTCATCAATCAACTTGTCGAGATAGCGGATTTCCCGCATCAACGGATCCTCGACATTTTCGACCCGGACTCCGCAAACAACGCCCTTGATTAACAAACGGCGTTCCTGCATCTCCGGTGCCTCAGCAAAAAAGGTTTCGAATGTTGTCTCGTCTGTCGTCAACGTCGCAAGTTGCTGTTCCGAGTAACCGGTCAACCAGCGGATGATTGTATCGACCTCTTGTTTCGTCCGATCTTTTCGCTCCGCTTTTTTTACGTAATGTGGGTAGACACTGGAAAATGCCGTCGTGTACAACTGATGTTTCGTCATCTTAATCCCTCCTTATGACTAATTATTACCAAAAGTGCAGCATACCGAACATTGGAAATGGACTCTTCGGGTAAAACAAAGACCATCCAATCTTCAGCAAGAGGATAGTCAATGGGATCTAGTTATTGGTGCTGATGAAGTAAATCATTTGATCTTCAGGACGACCTTCCCTTTGGCACGACCGGACTCGGAATATTCGAGCGCAGCCTGTGCGTCTTCAAACGGATAAACCCGGTCGATGACCGGTTTGATTTGTCCGGTCTCAATCCATTCCGTGATGTGTTCGAGCTGTTGACCACTTGGCCGCATGAATAAAAACGTATAGGTGACATCATGTTTTCGTTCGAGCAACGTCTCGCGAAGGGTCAGCAGGCGGAATAGGTTTGTCTTCAGGAAACCGGATCGGTAGGACTTCCCGAACCGCCCGTTCGGCAATCCGGAAATCGAAACGATTTGTCCGCCCGGACGGACGATTTTAAACGAACGCCGGAGCGTCTCACCGCCGATTGTGTCATAGACGCCGTCATAATCATGCGGGATTTCGTCAAACGCTTCCGTCCGGTAATCGATGATTTCATCAGCGCCAAGCGAAGCGACGAGGTCATGTCCGGCGGGGCTCGCCGTCGTTGCGACATACAAGCCCATCGCTTTCGCCAGTTGGATGGCAAACGTTCCGACGCCGCCTGCGCCTGCCTGGATCAGGATCTTTTGTCCCGGTGTCGCCTGCAAGACGTCGTGTAATGCCTGATAGGACGTCAAGCCGACGAGCGGGATCGACGCGGCTTCCTCGAACGAGAGCGAAGTCGGTTTTAAGGCAAGCATCTGTTCATCAATCGCGATGTATTCGGCAAAAGTGCCGATCCGGTTTTTCTCAGCCCGTCCGTAGACGGCATCACCGACTTGAAACTGTTTTACGGCATGACCGATCTCAACGATGATTCCGGCGAAGTCATTGCCGAGAATCAGCGGGAACTGATACGGAATCAACAGCTTGACGTCACCGTCCCGAATCTTAAAATCAACCGGATTGATGCTCGCTGCGTGAATTTCCACAAGAACGTCATGCGGCCGGACGTCCGGGCGGGGCTGTTCGGTTTGTTCGAGCGGGACCTGGCCGTATTTTGAAATCGTCATCGCTTTCATGAAAATCCTCTCCATTTCCTGGTGCTTCTGCTTTTAGTCTACCAGTTGATCCAACGGGAGAACACTTTGAGTGATTGATCGAGGCATGATAAGCTAAACAAAAATAGGAAAAAACTGGGGTTTGAGGTGGGTGAGATGAATAAGACAGGGGAACGATTGTTATGGATGTGGGTTCGTGTGCCGCGGTTCGTTAAACGTATGGTGCCGCTGAGTATTACGTTATACGTCCTCTTAATGATTGTTAGGAACGGGGTAATAACGATTCTTCATTTTGATATCGGATTAGTCTCGTGGCGCGATCTCATCATCAGTTTAGCCGGAGCGGCGATTCTTGTCCCGGTATTCAATCAGTCGAAAGGGGAGGATGTAAAATGAACTCATCCGAACAGGAAGAACGGTTGACAGGGGGAAACGTCTCGGACGTCTCACGGGTCGGGGAGACGGTCAGACGGGAACAAAAACCGGACAGTGACCGGATTCATCGGTTGCTGCACCATCTTGAGAAGAGAGGATTTACAGGGAGTCCACGTTTTTTAGGAATTGACGCGCAAAATCGGGAAATCGTCTCGTTCATCGAAGGGGAAGCCGGGAATTATCCGCTCCAACCGTACATGCGCTCGGACGTCGTTCTCGAAGAGACGGCACGTTTGTTGCGTGCCTATCACGAGGCGGTCGCGGACTTTCCGATACCAACCGATTGGCAGCCAATCGACGGAACACCGGAACCGTTTGAACTCATCTGCCATAATGACTTCGCCGTCTATAATGTCATCTTCCAAAACGAGCGTCCGGTCGGGATCATCGATTTCGACGTCGCTGCTCCGGGACCACGGATTTGGGATATTGTTTATACGATGTACACGTTTGTTCCGTTAAGCCGCCATCAAATGACGGAAGCAGTGGAACCGACTCTTTATGATCCAGCCGTCGATCAGGAACGAATCCGCCGACGGATCGAACTGTTTTTGACAGCTTACGGGAAACCGGAGCTGACGGACGCCCTGTATGAGACGGTGTTACTCCGCATCCAGGCAATGATTGCGACGATTCACCGCAAAGCAGCGGAAGGTGACGAAGCCTTCCAGCGGATGATCGAAGAGGGGCACGTCACACACTATGAACAAGAACTCGATTTTCTCAAACGGGAAGGAGCCGATTGGTTTCGGTGAATCGAAAAGGTTATGGTGCTGATTGAAGCTGCTGATAGGCAGATTTGATTTGTTTGTACATCGCATCCGTCGACAACGCAGCATCGATTTGAACGACGGGAGAAGCGGATTGTTCCATTTGCAGACGGTGCTCGGCGAATGTCCCGATTATGGCGGGATCGGTCGCCGTCAAATATGTCCGACACCAGTCAAGAAATTCATTTGATCCCGTGAAATCGGGATAGCGTGCTTGTTCCCGCTTGATTAACCGGTACATCCGCGTCTCTTCGTTTAAAAATAAAAAGACAAGCAATTTCCGATCGGCAAAACCGTTCGGATTCCATGAAAAGACAGAACCGGAGACGATATACTGGTGATAACGCTCGACATCCCGTGTATACAAGGCATACCGCTCGGCGACCGAGCGTTTTTCGGTAAAGGTGTGGTTTGTCCACAGGTAATGATCACTGTCGATCCAGGGGATGCCTTCTTGTTGCCCGATCCACTTGCCGAGCGTGCTTTTACCGGTACCGGAACCGCCGATGATTTGAATGCGCAATGGATGACCTCCTTGACGCCAAGGGCGCAGTTTGTGTGCATTATTTTAACATAGCGGAATGAATTAGGAATAGAGTGGCTGGGGGAGACGATTGATGAATCGTTCTCCCTTTTTTCGGGTATTTCTCTAGATAAGGTAAAGGAACGGTAGTTGCCACCTGTCGGAGACGTTTTATGTTTGATGGTCAGGAGAGGATGGATGCGATGATTGCCTTTTTCATTCTGTTACGAAATATGTATTATGTCCTGAAGATCCTGTTTCGGCAAGATGAACAAAAAGCAGTCATGTTTTCGGTCGCGTTTCTGCTAGCCATCGGGATGTTTTTTTATCACAACGTCGAACAGCTGAGTTATCTCGATGCGCTGTATTTCTCCGTCATGACATTGACGACGGTCGGGTACGGCGATATCTATCCGGTCACGCCGATCGGCAAGATTTTTACGATGGGGTATGTCTTGCTTGGGATTGGTGTCATCAGTGCCTTGATCGTCAATTTTAACCGGGCATTAAAAGAGTTCCATTTAAACAAAGATAAATCAAACCGGAAGTGACGGGCTGTTTCCTTGGACTGAGGAGTGTTACGGATGAACTTTAATCTGGTATTCGCCCTGTACAGTTGTTTACTGGGCTTTCTCGTTGGCGCACTGGCGTCACTGTTTCTAGCGTTGTCGAATCTGTTGATTCACCTCGTCTGGACGACGGTTCCCGAGCAGCTGGACACCTCGTTGTATCCGTTTTGGATTTGTCTGTTCGGCGGTCTGTTGATTGGCTTGTTCCAAACGTATATCGGTGACTATCCCCGGACGATGCACCAGACGCTTGAGGAATTCAAGACGACGGGGCGTGTCACGTATGAAGGGGCAGTCGTCAAAAATACTGTGGCCGCCTTGCTCGTCCTGACGTTCGGGGCAAGTCTCGGACCGGAAGCGGCTTTGATCAGCATCCTCGGTGGACTGATGACTTGGGTCGGCGACCGGATGACCTGGACATTACAAAAGAAGGAACAGTTACTTGAACTGGGGATCGGAGCGATGCTGTCGACGATTTTTTACGCTCCGTTGATCGGTGTCAGTGAAGCATTCGAGGACGGAGTGACCCGTGCTAATTTCAAACATAAGTCAGTTAAAATCGTACTATATGGTCTGACGACGGCATGCGGCATCTTCGCCTTTACGACGATCAATCGATTGTTTCCACATGAAGTCTTGTTTTCAATCAGTACGCCAAAAGTCAACTGGACGTGGGAAGTCTTGTATTTTCTGATTCCGGCGATTTTGATCGGGACGGGATTCGGGTATCTGTTTTTGTTATTTGGTCACTGGTTGGATGCCGTGGCACGGAAATATCCCCATCCCATGGGTCTTGCTGTAACAGCCGGAGCGGTCTTAGGACTGTTCGGCACACTGTCCTCCTACTTCTTATTTTCAGGCGAACACAAAATCTTGGAATTCTCCCGGATCGCCTTTGATCAATCGGTCTTCTTTTTAATCAGCATTGCCGTCGGGAAAGCATTTTTGACACACGTCTGTTTTTCGTTCGGATGGCGGGGCGGAAAAATCTTTCCGGCAGTCTTTTCGAGTACGGCGATGGCGTTTGTCCTGGCGAGCTTTTTTCCGTATACACCGGGTTTGCTAATCGCGGTCAGTGTTGCTGCAAGTTGTACGGTCATCCTGAAACAACCGTTCGTCACGGCGACGTTGCTGTTGTTTTTATTTCCGTTACAATTCTTCCCGTTTATTTTGCTTGTTGCTGTGTTGATCAAACAATTGTCTGTTCGTCTCGAGGGGAGAGCATGACATGAAAACAAAAGAGCTGATCCGGATCGGAATGGGCGTGTTACTGACACTCGGTTATCTCCTGCCGCTCTTTTGGTTCGGGGAGCAGGCACACATCCGGATTCATGATAATCTCGATTCGAACATCGTCTGGTATAAAAATCTGGTCGACTCGGACAGGGTCTATGCCGGATTACATGATACGGTCCCGAACCTGGTTGGAGGTGTCGTTTCAAGAAATGCCTTCGTCAGTGAATGGACGGGCATCATCTGGCTGTATCAATGGTTTTCACCGTTCACGGCGTATGTCGTCAGTCAAACGTTGACGCGACTCTTTGCTTTTTTAGGGCTCTATCTGTTGTTACGGGATCATCTGAAGCTTCAGTTGCCGCGACCCGGTATCCTCCTGGTAGCTGTTTTGTTCGCCTGGACGCCTGTTTGGCCGTCCGGGATGCTCAGTACGCTTGGGATGCCGCTATTATTGTGGGCCTACCTTAATCTTTGGTACAACAAACGAATCGTTTGGAGTAGCGTGACTCTGCTTCTAGTTCCGTTTTATTCGAGTTTTGTCTTAGGCATCGTCTTTTTCTTAGCGTTGTTAGCGGTCGTCAGTTTCGTGATCGAGTGGCGTCAGAAGTCGTTCCATCGGTGGTTTTGGTTTGCCTTCGGTGGTCAAGTCGTCCTTTATTTGATCATCGAGTATCGACTGGTCTATTCGATGTTGTGGCAGGATGAGGTGACCAGTCGTGATCAATTCGAGCTCGGCAACAATGGAGTCTGGCGGACAATCCGCTTGTTTTTTAAACAATTCGTCCTCGGACATACACATGCCGAAGCGGCCCAGTCGCCCGTCCTCCTCCTGCTGGTATTAACTGTGATCACTATCGCGGTTGTCCAAAAAGATCCATCCGTTCGATTGATGAAACACACGTTGTTTTTATTAATGGGTTTGTCCCTTTGGTATGCTTGTTGGTTTTATAGCGGATGGAACCCGTTGAAACAACGGATTCATGTGATGCAGACGTTCAATTTCGCCCGTTTTCATTTCATGGAACCGATGCTGTGGTATATCTTGTTCGCTCTGGCGCTCGATTGGTTATGGCGCCGTACCCGGAAGCGGCTTGTTATCGGTGTGTTGTTCCTGCAGGCGGTTGTATTAATCATCTGGAATCCAGAAATCGTCTATCGCAATCAACCGAGTTTCAGTGAATTTTATGCAGTGGATCAGTTTTCGACGATCCGAACATACATCGGGAAACCCCGTGAAACGTACAACGTCGTTTCGCTTGGTCTCCATCCGGCAGTTGCCCAGTACAACGGGTTCCAGACCCTCGATGGTTACGTCAATTTTTATCCGATTGACTATAAGCGGGAGTTCCGAAACATCATTGCTGGTGAATTGAAGAAAAGTCCACGTCTTACGCGCTATTTTGATAACTGGGGGAATCGTGTCTACGTGTATGCAGCAGAGCTTGGTAAACATTACGACTATACGAAAACGAATCAGAAGCCGGTCCGTCAGTTGGACATCGACACCGTTCAGCTCAAACGAATGGGGGGAGATTATCTGTTGTCGGCTGTTCCGATTCAAAATGCACGTGTGCTCGGTCTTCAATATGAGAAGACGTTCCGTGACGATCAGTCGGCCTGGTTGATTTATCTGTATCGTGTCGCGCCTTAAAAGGAGGTTCCCGTATGTTGCAAGCACCGGTTCTAGGAATCGTGATTCCCTGTTATAACGAGTCAGAAGTCTTACCGATCACGATCAATGCGCTTCAGAAACATCTGTCTGACTGGATCAGGAACGGAAAAATTTCGAACGAATCGTTTGTCCTCTTCATTGATGACGGAAGTCGCGACGACACATGGCGACAGATCGAACGCATCCATCAGCATGATGCTCGGTTTCAAGGGATCAAGCTTGCCCATAATGTGGGGCATCAGCACGCCTTGCATGCTGGATTGATGGAAGGTTATGAAGCCGCGGACTGTCTCGTCTCGGTCGATGCAGATTTGCAGGATGACTTAGACATCATCGAGACTTTCGTAAAACAGTTTCAAGCCGGTGTGGATATCGTCTACGGCGTCCGGACGGATCGAACGAGCGACAGTTGGTTCAAACGGACGTCGGCCCAGTGGTTTTACCGGCTGGAAAAGGCACTTGGGGTGGAAACGATTTATAACCATGCCGACTTCCGGCTGATGAGCCGGCGGGCAGTGGCGGCCTTAGCGGCCTATCCGGAACGTAATCTGTTTTTACGGGGACTCGTTCCGACACTTGGCTTTCAGACATCGGAAGTCCCGTATACCCGTGCAGAACGTCTGGCCGGAGAGTCGAAATATCCACTTCGGAAAATGGTGGCGCTCGCCTGGGACGGTGTGACCTCGTTCAGTGTCCGACCGATCAAATTGTTATTTTTTCTATCGTTATTCATGGTCCTCGTGTCCGGCGGTTTTGTCGGATATACGTTGTACCGGTTTGCGGAAGGGGAAACGATGAGCGGCTGGGCGTCCTTGATGTTGTCGATTTGGTTCATCGGCGGCTTACAGCTGTTCGGGATCGGCTTGATCGGCGAGTATGTCGGTAAAATTTTCAGTGAAGTGAAACGGCGCCCCTCGTATACGATTGAGGAAACGTTGAAATGACACGGAAAATCCTGCGTTTTCTACTGGTTGGTCTCGTCAACACGCTGATTGGACTCGGGATGACCCTTTTGTTGTACCACGGCTTTCAGACCGGGTACTGGGTGGCGACGGCATTCGGGAACGGATGCGGCATCGTGGTCAGCTATCTGCTCAATCGCCGGTTTACGTTTTCTGCAACGACTAGCTTCAAAACGGACTGGATTCGTTTTTTGCTCGTCGTACTCCTGAGCTATCTGATTGCCTATCGTCTCAGCCTGTTCGTAATCGACCTGTTCGTTCCGTCGTTCGGCGGAACGGGAGCGATTCTTGTCGGAATGGTCCTTTATACGGTCTTGAACTTCATCGGACAAAATTATTGGGTATTCAAAAAGCCAAACTGATCTTGTTCTCACATCGAGAAAAAGATTGCTTGGCTTTTACTTATTTAACGTAA
Organism: Exiguobacterium sp. s128; assembly: GCF_018618815.1. NCBI lineage: Bacteria > Bacillati > Bacillota > Bacilli > Caryophanales > Exiguobacterium > Exiguobacterium sp. s128. The sequence goes on from NZ_JACSMT010000024.1 coordinate 30,889, forward strand.
ACCATCTGTCCGCCGAGATGCCCGGCATAGGTGAGAAGGCCACTGCCGATGATGGCGATGACGAGACTTGCGATCAGCAATGGTTGTTTCTTCTTCGACCGGTAATGCAGGAGAAGCAGGGCGAGGGACAGACCAAACGTTAATAGACTGTACAAAGCGAAGTCTTCGTGAAGATGAATCGCATCACGCGCCACGTTCAACTGGCTTTCCGCAAATTCCTCCGCACCGTCTCCTGTTAAGTAAGCGGCGATGCCGGACAACAGCCCGGCACATAACGTAATTAAAGAAAAGAGTTTAAGTTGCGTCCACTTCAGGCTTCCGAAAAGCAAGAGCGTCGCGAATAACAAGAGACCAATCGGCATATGAACGAGCAACGGATGAAGCGGAATTCCACCTAACATCTAAGCATCCTCCTTTGAAAACGAATATAGTTAAGTGTATCAATTATTTTAAAAGAGGACTGATATCCTTTGTGAAACAAGTCAATCTTCAGGACGGTTCTTTTTCGACTGGCGTCTTTTGATAATCGTTCGAATCAACAAAAAGAGGACAATACTGCCGATGATGATCCAACTGAGATGGCGTGTTGCAAACGTCCCTACAATCGTCCACCGCTCCTGCAGCAGATACCCGCTCGTCATGAAAAACAACGACCAGACGGTGAATGAAAGTAACGTCGAGAGGGTGAACGTTGAAAAACGAAGGCGTAATGTGCCTGCCATCAGACCGAACAGGGTTTTCCAAATCGGAGAGAGCAGAAGATACCAACCGCCGTACGCCCGAAGATTCGTTTCGACTAGTTGCATCCGGACCGGATTGACATGAAGCCATCGTTTCAAAAAAGACAGAACACGTTCGCCGCCATAATATGCCAGAGCGTAAAGGATGGATTGAGAGGCATAAAACCCGACCAGCCCCGCTCCGAACATCAAGAGAAACGACATATGATTTGATGCGACCAAATAGCCGGCATACCCCATGATTAGTTCAGTCGGAATGAAATGCGCGAGTAAAGCTAGTACGACACCCCAGTAACTGTACAGTTCAAGCCACGATTGCCAGTTCCCCATCTCGAACATCCTCTCTCTGTACGGAATTGATGTGAACCCAGTGTAGCATGCCTTTCCGTACAGAGAGTCCATCCTCAGGCGGATTGTCACCCGGCGTCCTTCAGTTCCTGATACGGATTCACCCGTGCCGCGATTTGCGCCGGCAATAGGGAAGCGATCGTCCCGAACAGAACCGGCAGGAGGAGCGAGATGCCAATCAACAGTGGCTCATCCCACGGGACCAGATCGTACATCAGATAAATCGTGATGTAGGAGATGCTCAGTCCAACGATTCCGGCGACGAAACCGATCAATATCCCTTCCAAGACAATCAACTGGCGGACCGAACCGTTCGTCCAACCGACGGCTTTTAAAATCGCGAGCGAGGCCCGGCGGTCGGTGACGTTTTGCCACATGATTTCCCCGGTCGTTAGGATGGCAATCGTAATCGCAACACCCATTGTCACGTAATGCATCGGACCGACCTGTAACGCAACGAACTGACCGAGCCAGGACGTATACAGCACCCCTTGCAGATGGAACGTCACGAACAAAAAGAACGTCAACAACGCCGTTGGTAACGCAATCGAGAGAATCGACAGCGCATTGCGTTTCCATTTACCGAAGATCTCTTTCAGTGCCAGCGTCCAGGTCGAACGGAGACTGAGTTTAACGTGCGATGATGACGCATATTCACCCGTCTTGATTGCTTCGTACGGCGAGATCTTTCGGATCGTAAACGACGACCAGGCGGCACCGGCAAAGTAAATTACAAGACTGAACAGGGTAATCCAAAGCAGGCTCCAGCCGTTCATCGTCTCGTTTCGGACATAGGAGAAAATACTTTCGACGATCAGAGCGACGACGGAGACAAAACCGGCAAGCAGGGCGGCTTCAATCAGCACAATCCGGTACAAGTCTTTTGTCCGCCAACCGAGCGCCAGTAAGACGGCAAATTCCTTCCGCCGGGCGAGCATCGAGACGTAACTTGTCGCAAGGACATAGACGATCGCCACAGCAAGCATCGCGAAGATGACACCGGAGAAGCCGACACTCGTCTCGCGGAAAATCGTCATCGCGGCACCGATATGAACCCACGGCTGTTCAATCCAACCGAGTGTTTTGCTCTCTTCGACGACTTTCGTCACGACCGGTTGCGGGGACGAGCCTTTTGTAATGGTCGCTAGCAGTCCTGTTTCCTGTTCGATTTGTGTCTTGACGTCTTGGAGCAGTTCTTCCGACTCTTCGCTGACGGTCGTTGCTCCGTTGACTTTCAAACGGATAGAGGAAATCGATGTTTCACCATAAATGGCACGCGCACTATCCAGCGTCGTTAAGATATTTGGTGAGTTCGTCAACAGTCCGACCGGGTTACCGGATGATTGAATCTTTCGTGCCGGATTGATCGGTTGTTGAGTGGCATCCAGAACTAAATCTGCCGTCGACGGACGATAGGTTTCCATCGGCAATTGATTCAACGGATCTTTTGAGACGTTGAATCAATTGCCATCGTACTGCCCGACGATATCCATCGACACATAGGGAACTTCGTAAGGAAGCATCATCGGATCATCTGACTTCGTTTTCTTGCCGTTCGATTGGATTGAACGATACCCATACTTTGGAATGTTGGAAGTGGAGAATGACCAATTGGTCAGTTTGGTTGGTGCTGTTTTGACTTCATAGGCATGTGGCCAATGGGTTTTAAATGGACTAGCAATGGGTTCGTAAGTAAGTGGACTTGTTTTAAAAAATAGTCCAGCTTCAGTTGAACCCGCTGCGTCACGGTTCATATAGCGGGTTGTCTTCCCATGAAGTGAATTAAAGTAAATCTGTTGCATATCTTTGACCGGCACGGTGACTTTTTGCAGGACTTTAGCAGAATACGTGTTTAAGGACGAATCAAACATCGATTTTTTGTTGATCTTGTTCAGTCGAATAGGGTACTTCTAATTTTTCGACTGTGAATTCAAAGTTTCCGGCGCTGACAGCATCCGGATTGATGAGGACAGGGATAGAATGAAATCCATTTTCTCCTCCTGCGCGATAGCGATCGGAATCCATAAAGTAACGCGAATTTTGTTGATCTAAAATGCTTTTATCTAAGCCGACGAGCTTTGCTTCCGCATCGGGATCAATGGCAACGAGCAAGGTCAGATGGTTCAAGTGAAGATCTGAAAATTCTTTGAGCGGTGTCGTCGACATGCTACTTTTTTCGGGCATGACAATTTTTGTTCCTTGCGCGATATGATACGTCTGATCATACAGGCGCTCCTTTTTAATCCCTGAATCATCAAACTCCCGTGTAGTAAGACGATAAATGCCATTTTCTTTCGGGAATTTTAATATTTTCGGAATGCTGGCATTGATATTGGCATACCCCATGACTGCAATTGGTGCCGCAATATGAATTGCTTTCATCTGTTTAATCGTTTCGTACTGCTTAAAGGAAATCCCGCCGTTAATGCCGTTCAGGTAGTTCGGTTCCAATAGGTTATTCGACTCGGTTGCCATTTGACTGCCCTTTGGTCGGACGACAATGTCGTAAGCAGACGACCATTTTTTCTGTAACGTCTGTTCGACCGTGCCTTGACTTGAATCGGTCAGGTTGAACATCAGACTGAGTCCGGCACTGATGATCAGGGCGCCGACCAGCGTCAGGATGAACTTAAACGGTTGCCGGCGCCAGTGATTCAAAACGAAACGTAACATTAAACCCCTCCTTTTTTTTATATGAAGATTAACGTCGAATCACACACTTCGGACCGTTTGTTTCCGCCGGTCTTCGACAATCTGGCCATCCTGCATGAATAAAATCCGGTCCGCCCGCTCAGCGAGTGCCAAATCGTGCGTGACGAACAGGATGCCGCATTGTTCTTCCTGATGGAGATCGAGCAACAGTTGAAAGATGATCTCCCCGTTGACCGAATCGAGATTGCCGGTCGGTTCGTCGGCGAGAATCCAGCGCGGGCGATTGATCAGAGCCCGGGCAATTGCGACCCGTTGTTGTTGACCGCCGGATAATTGCGCCGGTAAGGCATGCTGTTTCGCTGTCAGTCCGACTTTTTCGAGAATTTCTGCGATCCGGTCTTCTTTGTTGAAGTCGGTTTTTTGTTTCAGCAAGGGAACGAGCAGATTTTCTTTGACCGTCAACGCCAGCAACAGGTGAAACTGTTGGAAGACAAATCCGATTTCCTGCGCCCTGAACTTCGACAATTGACGGTTCTTCCACTTCGTGATGTCTTGTCCGTCATAGTCGATTTGCCCGATCCGGACGGTCCGACAAGGGCGATGATGTCACTCGCAGAAAACTGACAGGTCAATCCTTTTAAGACGTCACTTTGTAAGCCTGACCGGCTGAATGTATGCGAGACGTCTTTGACGATGATGTCCATCAAACCACTCATTTTACAAATTAAGGTAAAATAAGTGTAGTATTATTTGAAAATTTTGTCTATTTAAAAAAGATTTATTAAATAGAGAATAGAAAATCGAAACAGAAGTTTCCGGTTGAATGAGAATAAAAAAATCAGCGAAACGTTGTGTTTAGCTGAGGCATATTAACACTTTGGCAGATTCGTTCTTTCAGCACAATCTCACCGGATAGTCTGCTCGTTCATTGCGTCTAGAATAGTCCGGACCCAGTCTTCGGCTTGACCGAAGCACGGTCTGACATCACCGATGTGATAAAACGTGCTCGCTTTCGAACCGGTCCAACTCGTCGGATCGAGCATACAAAGGAAAACCGGAATCTGGTTGGCAAGGGCAATTCCAAGCTCGACGTGGCTGCCTTTTCCGGCAGGGAGCACTACAATCAAGCAATCGCTCGACCGGACGGCATCCAGTTCCAACTGTCCAATCCGTGGCAGGGCAGCCGGTGTATCGACCCGTTTCGATTGTGTCCAGTCGTACGTCAGATGATGACCTTGCTTGATTAATCGGTCGTTTATGAAACGGACGTTTTCGATGTTGCGGAAGCTGCTAGCAGTATAAAAGTTCCTCTAACGATCTCCTGTCGTATAATTTTTTTACAGATTTTTGAAACTAAATCGGTACATAATCAGTCTAATGATATAGAAAGGAAAGGGAGGAGTGCTGTGTTTCGTAAAAAAATCGTCGGGAGTTGGACGGATGATGCGTTTCTCGCGGCGTTATATGCCGAAGAACGCTATATTTACCGGATGTCGTATCTGTATTTAAAACACGAGCAGGAAGCGCTTGAAAACGTGCAGGAAGTCGCTTTTCGCGCCTGGAAGTACCGGAAATCGCTGCAGGAAGTCGCCTACTTTAAGACCTGGCTGACCCGGATCACGATCAATGCAGCACTCGATCATCTTAAGAAACACCAAATGTTAGTCTGGACGAACGACGGTACACACGATTTGAGTAAGCCGCAAATCCCATCGTTTGAACATTTGGTCGTTGATCAACTATACCTGACTGATTTACTCGAGCGACTCGATGTCAGGGAACGGTCGTTAGTCACGTTACGTTATCAGGCCGATTATTCCTTTCAGGAAATCGCTGACTTACTCGACATTCCGGTCAGTACGGTGAAAAGTACGTTATACCGGGCGATTCAAAAACTGCAACGGCACCAAGCGAAAGGAGGAGAGTCCGGATGAAACAGCAACTTGAGACCGTGTTAAAAGACATTCCTGTACCGGATAACGTTCATGCCCGGATGGAGCAGGGACTCCGCCAGAAAAAACGGATGCATCGTTTACCGCAACTGATTTTAGCAGCTAGTCTGCTGATTGGTCTGTTGCACTATGATCGGATTGAATCCTGGATCCAGCCGCCGATCGACCAATCGACCGCCTCGATGATTCCAGGACTTGTCTACCAGAAAGCGATATACCTGCAAAGTGATACAACAATCGCCGAAGAAACGGAGTTTCAGTTGCGTGGACAAAAGTTAGGTGTCTCCCAAAACACCTGGACCGCAGGCGCGGAAGCCGTTAACGTCAAGCAATCATTTGGATCGAATCTAGAGAATTATACGATTTACATCGTAAAAGGATATGATCCCGCGATCCGACTGCTCGCGGTCGGACAGGAAGACGGGGCTGAAATCGTCCGCGTGCTGGACCGGTCGACATTCCGTCCGGATTATTTCCAACAGCTTTACCTGCAACAGAAAATTCTTCGTGCTAATTATCAAACGTTCTCGACATGGGAATCGACCAGCTCGGAACCGATTTCCGCAGGGTCCCGGCTGCGTCAATTATTTGCTGAATTGAACAAGGCGGTTCCGTTACGCGAGTCGGATCTAACGGCGGATGTCGTCGAGTATCAAAATGACACCGACCTGCGGATTCTGAACGTGACGATGGCAGACGGGGTGACGAACCAATTCCGGTTGATTCGTGAAGGCTATGTTTATTATGAACCGCTCGACCTTTACTTTGCCGTCAACGGTCCAGTATTTGATGATGTCTGGGGGCAGTTGAACCAGTAACACCAATTACTCAAAGGACTTCCGAAAGCCGTAAAACGGCCGGAACGCCTGGCCGCGGTAAAAACTTTCCGAGCTGCTTGACGCGAGGACTTCGATCCGGGTCGTCGGATACCAGTCATGGAGACGGGCGAACAGCTGTTGACCAAGACCTTGGCCACGGAAATTCGTATCAATCAGTAATTCACAGATGTACAACGTGACCTGCGTGTCTGTCAATCCGCGGACATAACCGATGACGTCACCCGCATGTTCGACGACAAGCGCAGCGTTTGAGTGTTGCCAAGCGAGTTGGGTCCGTTCATGCAGCCGGACGAGCTGGTTCCAACCTTCCGCAGCATTTAAGCGCTGAATGGCGGGGAAGTCCTGATCTTGGTACGGGCGGATCTGATATGCAGTTGTCATGAGCGTGACCTTCTTTCTAAGTTCAGTTGTATGAGAATGGGTTCGAGTTCCGACCAGTCGTTCACAGTGTAGGAGGACGGACTATTGACGACCGGTCGATTGCTTTTTAATACCGCCGTCATGCCAACCGCTTCTGCTCCTTTGATATCGTGCAGTGGATGATCCGATCCCCGATAAACAGGACCTGTTCCGGTGTGAGTCCCCAGTCTTGTACGGGACGGAGGAACAAAGCCGGATCGGGTTTTACAAGACCAACTTCTTCCGAAATCAGGATCGGATCAAAAAATGTCTGCAACTGATGGTGGGCGATGACCGATCGTTGCAAGTCACTCCGACCGTTCGTTATGAGTCCAAGGCGATACGTGTGTGATAAACGTTGCAAAAGTTCGAGCGTTTGAGGGAACAAGACACTGCTTGAGGCAAACGACGAGAGATAATCTTGTAACAACTCAGTAGCAGTGACACCTTCAAACTGAAAGTAGGTGATTAGTTTTTGATAGACGACATCCTTCCAGACGAGACCGTTTTGATCAAAGGTCAGAAAGAGGGTTTGATAAGCGTCAAATGTACAAGTTGAAACGGGCGCAATCAGACGAGCATGTTGAGATTTCAAAAAGAGCTGCAAAGAAGTCGTACGATCAAGTAACGTCCCGTCGAGATCGAACAAAACAGCGGAGAGGGTCATGAAATAGCAACTCCTATTCATTATATATATTTCAATTACCGTAATTTTAATATAAAAAAATCACAAGATTCAAACAGGATATCTTAAATCTGTACAGAACATCACTATATCTATATTCGTTAAACTGCTTGCACAAGGAGAGTCACATGCAAACAAAAATATCTTCATTTGACCTAGTACAGTATCTGGATACACAAACAGACGGAACACCCATCGTGATTTTGACCGGAATGGGCTGTTCCTATCATGAATGGTATGAGATTGTCCAAGCCCTTCAAACAACCAACCGGGTGCTCAGCTTCCACCGGCATTCATGGCGGGAAGGGGACGGGGTTCACCGGACCAGTCACGCTGTTCAACAACTAAAGACACTATTGACCCATTGCAACGTAGACGAACCGATTCTCTTGGTCGGCCATTCCTACGGGGGACTGATTGCGCAAGAGTTTGCGATGCGTCATCCCGATCAGTTAAAAGGATTGCTTTTGGTCGATTCGACATCGGTTGACTTACACGAACTGGATACTCTTGATACACCGGTGCTTGATACTCTGTCATCCGATGCCACCTGGATTGAACAATGCCGGCATTACGCAACGCAAACGAAGGATCAATTACGTCATTTGGTTCAACCGGTACTGACGCCGGCGCAACAGCAATTACCACAAACGATTCAGTCGGCATTGCTTGACTTCCAGACCGAACCGGCACTGTATGCGATGATGGCGACCGAAGTCACACACTGGAAAATGGATGCACAACGGATAAAAAGAAACACGTTTCCCGACGTGCCACTGATTGTCATCGGACGGGATCAAAGGCAAGCCATTGCCGAAGGACTGCAGGACGGATTACCGGAAACGGAAGTGCGTCAGCTGGAAGAGCGGTGGCATCAACTCATATTACGACAGGCGAATCTGACAAAAACGGCAACGATTCGGTTGCTGAAGGAGCAGGCCATGCCGTTCACCTCGACCGGCCGGAACTTGTCATCGCGGCAATCCGACAGCTCGACCAAACTCCAGTAAAGGACGTGTCGCAATGAAACGGAGCATCTTAGTTCAGTCCAACCAGTGATTTAGTCCGCTGCTTCTCGCTGTACATCGCTTGATCCGCTTTTTGAAACACGGTTACTACATCGGTTGTTGCTTCATCATACGCAAACCCAACGGCAATCGACAGGTCATGTTTGAGGAACTCGCTCCGTAATTGTTCCAGCAAATGGAGACACTGCTGTTCCGTGTACCCCTGGCAGACGATGACGAATTCATCTCCCCCGAGACGGAACGCCTCTTGGCTGAAACGGCTTAAGCAAAGGGCCGTCTGTTGGAGCAACGCATCACCTGCGATATGACCAAACCGGTCATTGACCCGTTTTAAATCATTCAGATCCAGCGTGAGAACACCCAGCAGAATGGCTTCAGAGGATATCATCCCTTCGATCAAGCAGTCGAATGCATGGCGATTGTAGAGACCGGTCAACGTATCGCGTTGACACAGTTGCTCGAGTTCCTGCTGCCTGGCTTTAGCTGCGTCCATATTTCGAATTACTCCTTGAACGGCAACGATTTCGCCGTTCTCATAAATCGGAGTCGTGTATTCTTCAAACCAAATATATGTACCAGCGTTTGTCCGCCAGCGTTGCAGGAAGGGTTCATCGTAGTTACAGTTACCCGAGATTTTCGACATTAAAATCTCGATATCTTCCGGATGAATCCGGTCGAAACAATCAGACGGATCCGCATAACTTGCTTCGACGGTTCCGGCACCGATATGTTCATCGAGAGAAGGACTGATATAACGAAAGCGATAGACCGGTCTGACTTCAAAGATATACATGATATCTTTGGAATGGTTCCCGAATGCGGCAATCGTCGAAGGTGGAGACAGCGGACGCATCTTTTTGAATATCCAACAACATAGGAGGGTCAATCCAATCCCAATTGTCATTCCAAACCACAACAAAAGCTTCACCTGCCTTATTTTTAATGCTTCAGCTCATATCAAAACGTATGTATGAGTGATAATGTACATAAGTTGCCAATAGAACACACTAAATTATAGCAAATGCCTTGAATAATACATACAAAAAATGACAATTCACATATTTACTTTCTTGATATTATACTGAGCGATAGGAGTATATTGATCAGCAAGGTGACCCTTTCTGGAAAGATAAAAGATTTTCTCATTGCACGACAAAAAGGTCAGCAAAACAGCTCGTGTTTTGCTGACCTTTTTGAGTTCATAGTCGATGCATTTTTGAGCATGTCGGAATCGTAAACGCGTCCGAGGCTCTATTACTAAACTCACGAAGATAGTGGAGATAGTTCTTACCGCCATAGTTATACCGTTTATTATACATCCTCACAACAACAAGCTGATTTTCGGGTACTACGAGTAAGAATGGACCAGTGTTTCCAAGAATTTGATAAGAACCCTTTGGAACACGTTCTCCTATCTCACTTCTTTCCTTTGCTTCGTCTTGCACGTACCAAAACAATCCATTGGCAGGAAGTCGTCCATCATCGTACTGAAGACTTTGAATGGATGTACAGATTCGAATGACTTCCTCCGGAACAACTTGAATCCCTTCATGACATCCCATATTCAGATGAAGATTTCCCCATAACGCAAATTCTTTTGCAGTCGTATGCAGGTTTGAACCCATTCCGTCATCATATGGGTACAGCTGGAACGTTGCCTTCTGCTCAGGGTCATCGATGACTTTGACCAAAGCTTCCGACTCCTCCGTTGACCACTCGGTAGACGTAAATCCTAACGGCATGAAAACGCGTTCCTTCAATAACTGAGTGAAATCATAGCCATATAGATACTTAAACAGTTCCGTGATAATCCGGATATTGATTCCACGGTAGGCCCAACTTTCACCTGCAGCGAACTCCCTGTAAATCGATCCGTCCTCTCGTTCATCTAAACCATGTGAGTGGGTGACCAGATGCCGAATGGTCATTCCTTGAAAAATCTGTTGATCATAGTTCCTCAAGTATTTCGAGACACAATCATCAAGACTGCGAATCTTTTTTTCATACAACGCATAACCAATTGCTAACGCTAAATAACTTTTACGAGCGGAAGCAATATTGAACATGGAATGTCTACCGATCGGATTCGAATCTTCATTGGAATGAAATCCTTCGTAGTGTTCTAAAATGATTTGATCATTCTGCATGACAACTACCGCTGCGGCACTGCTATGATTTAGATGCTTAATCTCACTTACGTAGGAAAGCAGCTTTTGATAGGAAGGGTGCAAATGAACAATGCTCCTTTCGCCTTCTGATGAATTGGTCTCCGGATTTGTGTCTCTTAACAATTAGAATAGGGCATAAAATCCATTTGCTCTAATCCATTTCTTAAGACTTAAAGCACCACATACGTTCGAAAGCCCCGATTCGCGTAATAGGAATCCGCTCCATTATGATAGACGAAAACGTTATCATAGCGCCGATCGCAAAAGAGGGCGCCACCTTGTGTCCGGATCGTCTCCGGCGTTTCAATCCAAGTCGATGTCTTCAAATCAAATTCACCTAACGTTTGCAGATGACGATAGTCGTCCTCTGTCAATAACGCGACACCGTGTGACGTTGCGGTCGCGACCGCACTGCCGGCTGGTTTGTTTTTCTTCCGTTTTTCGAGTGCCAGATCGTCGTAACACAAACTTCGTCGTCCCGTCGGACTTTCCGATGCGCAATCGATCATAAGCAGGCGACCGTCCGGCATCGATATGACATCCGGTTCTCCACCCGTCTGTTCCATCCAACCTAATGACCGAAGAGTCGCTACTGATAACTTGGCCCGAACCTCATTCCACTCGACAGTGGGGTGACGATGAATATGTGCTGCAAACCGTTTTTGTAAGGTTTCCTGTAACGCGTTAAAATCGCTCGTCATGGTTTATTCTCCTCTCTATTAGAAAACGATCCCTTTCGCGAATGACTGTGTGCGGGGGATCGTTTGTCTTCATTGCTCAAAATATCGGTAGAGCGTACTTTTGCTAATCCACGTTTGTTCACGGATATCGGCTAAGCTATACTGTTTGCTTTGATGCCTCTCAATCGTGCGTTTCACGTTTTCATCGGCTTTTCGGGGACGTCCGGTCTGCTTCCCAAGTTCTTTTGCTTTTGACAACCCTTTGCGTGTCGTCATGCTGACGACGTCGCTTTGCAGGGCGACGAGGTGCTGGACGATTTCGCGGAACGACTGGTTTAACGCCTGCCGGGTATCGATGCCCTCCCGGATGGACACCAGATACGCCTGTTTTGCTTCGAGCAGATCCAATACCTCAATCAGATGCCGGGTCGAGTCTGCCAGTACGTAGAGATGGGAAACGAGTACGACGTCGTTTGGAGCTAAACCTTCCAAAGTTTGGTCAAGTACGATTCGTCGTTTTGAAGAACCATGTTCCTCAATCCGGAGATCATCCGTCTCGTACGTACCGAGTACATCCGCCTGTCTTTCACATGCCGGAGCTTCAAAAAATGTTCGCATATAGCCAATCATCATGTTTTTCGCCTCACTCTAAACGTCATACAAACTGAAGTGAATCCAGCCTTGAACTACCCCCACCTACGCCTTACTTAGAGGTGGGGGATTCCTGAGTTATTCGACCTGACGGTCGAAACCTGATCAGGCTAACCCCGTCGTCCCGACGGTTGAAGAAGCTAAGATGCGTTCTGCTTCTTGTTTGAGATTCAGTCCTG
>NZ_JACSMT010000025.1:0-38277 GCF_018618815.1 Exiguobacterium sp. s128
TTCAACAACCGTCTGATTGAGGATGCCCTTCATACGTTCGGAATCCGTCGCTCGTTGAGCGAAAAGGGTTGTCCGTACGATAACGCAGTTGCGGAAGCCACGTTTAAAATCATCAAGACAGAGTTTGTCAAAAAACGAGTGTTCTCGAGTTTGACGGAGCTGGAACGCGAGTTCCAGGATTACGTGAATTGGTTCAACCACCTTCGCATACACGGTACATTGGATTATCAAAGCCCCGTTCGCTACAAACAATCACTCCTTAAGAAGATTGTCTAGTTTAGTGTTGACAATCCATCTCCTACAATGATTATTATTTTTATGACTTCACGAGTTCTCAAAGAAAGCACACAGCACTTCATGAAATGGGACATGCTCTTGGATTAGATCATCACGGACTTGCTGGAAACGTGTTGAGATCTGGCTTTTACAGTTATGAAGTTTTAGGTTCGCACGATAAGTCAGATTATCGAACTCTTTGGGGCTATTAATCCAATATAAGGAGCGTTAACTATGAAAAAATTCTTAATAGGTTCAGTAGCAGCAGTTATTGGCCTGACTGTTTATGGATTTGATCATTACCAATCAGAAAAGAAGCCGGTCAAAATTGTTAATGCATATTTAAATGAAGTGGCTGATTTTTCTGATGATCGAATTTTAGTTGGTGCTGCTCAAAATGTGTTTGTTGGAGAAGTCATTCAAGAAGTTGGGAGTAAACGACTTGATGGAACGCCGGAAACACAGTATTCGGTAAAAGTGAACAAAAATTTAAAGGGCAAGTTAAAAGGAGAAGTCATTGTTAATCAGTTTGGTGGATATGATAAAGATTCGGAAGGAAATAGCGTCTTGATTTTATATAATGAAGATGAGATGTTAAAAAAGGTCATCAATACATGTTCGCTACACGTTATTTAGAATCTGAGGACTGGCATACTGCAATTACTAACCAAGGTACGGTAGAACTTAAGAATGCTGAAGAAGAAAGCACTTCAGTTGGAAAGATCGTGAGTGCTTTAAAATCACCTATTGTTCCGGAAGCCATGAAAAATAAAGAAAAGTACAATAATCGGAAAAAAGACGATAAATCAAAATTAGATCAGGAATGATTAAAAAAGTAGGGACTTCTTTAATTGAAAGAAGTCCCTCAGATTATAGACAAACCCTCATTTCAATTACGAAATGAGGGTTTGTTGTATGTATCGGTCATTAAAACGTTCAAGGTGCTTTTATTAAACTATCCAAACTCAAGGGCTCAGTTTATATTAAGAATATCTTTCATGTTTTTTAGAACAGATTCATCATATGTTATACAGACACAAAAGTCGAAAATGATTGATGTATTGAACCGCACAAGCCTGCATTCCTTTTTTGCATTACACAAGTGTCCGCACTATTCCGATCAATCAGTTTAATAAGATACGTTCATTCGATTTAATATATTTTGAAGTAGAATCAAGCTTAGGATCTATACATACATTTAAAGTAATCGATGGTACCCGTCATCTTTTTTTTTATTTTTTCAAGTATTTGGTATGATGAGTAAAAAACAGAGGTGTCTTATTTGGAAGTAAATAAAAATTTTAACACTCCTTCGAACGTTACCATCATCGTCTTCGGTATAATAATCATCCTTTCGACAGCTTCGTTACTGTATGTGTTCCCTGATAAATTTGAAATCATCTTCGGTATCGGAACGGTGTTGTTTGTTTCGCTTGGTATTTTCGTTAACTTGAAATCACTCGCGACAGCTCAATCAGCACGAGAGGATTCAAAAAGCTCCGCTGCCTCGGCAAAAGATTCTGTCAGGGTGGCGGAAAATGCTTTGGAGATTGCGAAAAGTGAAGCTGATGCAAATGCCATGCGATATCGTATTGAAAAAGGATCGTTCTTAGCTTTGAAGAAGAAAGAATTCCTTGTTCCGCTATTCGCTCCTCATTCATATAAAGCGAGGTTTCACACAACAGAAAGTTTGGACGCGTTACACAATCCGGGTGCGATGCTCTTAGAGAATAAAGGAATGGGGACAGCAACGAATATCAGTTATAGCTTCCATCTTTTAAATGCGGACGACTATCGAAATTTAAAATTCGAATCAGATGATGTTGCGGATGATAGTGCGATAAACGAAAGCTTTTATCATTCCTACCACAGAGGATTTCCTAAGTACACTCTATACTCCAAGTTGTACACGGACCGCAAAAATGAACGTACTGGATTACTATTGACGTGTACAGAGGATCAGGGCAATTTTTCAGAACAGACTAGTCCGAGAAACAAAAAAGCTTTTCAAAGGTATATTGAGTCACCTGAAGCAATCCAAATCGGATATTTGGATAACAAAGAAGGAAAATGGATTAATCTACCACTATCATTTCGTGTTTTGAGTCATCAATACTTTTTAGAACAAAGAATCTTGAAAGAAGAATTTCGAAAAACCGCGAGTCCTCAATTGCTACTACGGGTCTATTACACGGAAGAAATCTCGGAACATATGAATCAGTTTGAAGAGGCGAGACGTGTGAAAGAATTTTTGATTACTTCTTCGAATAACATAAAAGTCGTGCCCGAACCTGCCGACACCACACACGATCGGACCGGGAAAATACTTTTATGCCAATATGTAATTAAAGCATTAGTAAACGAACCGCTTTCAAGTTATGAATCAGAACAAACGGAGGTGTCGACAGATGGAAGCACTGGACCGACTGAAGGATGATTTGGCGAACAGCGCCGACTGGAACGTGACGATCACGGTCAGCAAGAAAGACCTAGAGAAGCTCGTCGCCCTAGTTACGACTGACGAGCAACGAGACGTAGCAATCGCCACGTCCGAAGGTCTTGAAGAAGGTACCACCCGTGAACACGCCGCTGAACGTGTCACTGTCGGTAAACACGATATCGTTTTTGAGTGCAGATAACTGTTCGACCGAGAAATGTTGGCTGTCGCGGAATCCGAGCGGTCTCAAGCGGTTGATGACGAACAAGTCACAGTTAAATCAGGCATAAAAAAAGAAGGGACGATACGTCCCTTCTTTTCAATCGGCGTCTTCCCGGTCATCGGTGAAACTTTGCAATTGGAACTCATAGCTGACGTTCTTCCCATCAACGTAAGTCCGCATCATGAACTCGACCTTCCTTCGATTCATGTGGTGGATCAGATGGTAGGGCAATTCATCCGTACCGACGAACCCGAACGTCCGAAACGTATGCAAGAGAGTGGATGTATGAGTCGATGTGGACAAGCCACTCTCCTTCAAAAAGTCTTTTGCGATTTGATTCTTTGGTTCCATCCGTAAGATTTCATTCGCCACAGCGAGGGCTTCTTGTTTTGGTGTGACTTGATCGGGCACTTCCGCTAAAAACAAGAAATACTCCAGGCAGGCGACGTCTTGACGATGGGGCAGGACAACTGTTCGCTGAGCATGGTCAAACAAGATTTTTGCTTTGGCGTATCGATTCATTTCAATCAGAGTCATGAGGAAAGTGTATTCCATCGCCATATCGGTTTAATTCCTTCTTACCTCATACGAGGGGTGTTCTCGCCATTTTACTGCCACCACTTTCGGATCACCGGGCAAAGGGCTTCATAGTTTTTGAGTGCAGTTAACGTCTCAAACACCTGTTGGACGGCAGTTTGTTGTTCCTGCTCGTTTACGGGCTCAAGGCGAAGCGCTTTTGCCAAACTATACGCGAGCCATCCGAGTTTACCGGCGTAACCGGCAGAAAGAGCCGGTTCAATTGGAAAATGGAGTTTTGCACCGGTTGAAAAATATCCCTTCGTAAAAGCCTCGAAATGCGGATAGTGCAGTTGATTGTTCTCGTCGAGCGACCAGTAAAGGGCAGTTTCGATAAAATCGTGCATCGGATGAATCGGTCCGGCCGATTCCCAGTCGATGATGGTTGGTACGTCGGAGTTCCATAAGACATTTTTGGCGTCCAAATCACGGTGACTGAGGACAGTAGATCCTGCCAATTGTGTCATAGCAGTAGTGACCCTTTGATCCCATTGTTTGATTTGATCCAATGCCGCAATGAAAGGTTCTAACATCTCCAGTTTTTGTTGACGAATTTGATCTTGGAATACATCCCACTCAACAGGGGAGTAATTTGAATCGGCAGTCTGCTGAACCGGCAAGGAAAGATCCGCTTGATGAATCCGTGCAAGCTGTTCCCCGATGTGATACGCATGATTTGGTCTGATCTGATGGATCTTCAACATGATGCCTTCCGTCCAAGGAAAAACAAGATAATGATCCGTACCGATCTGTTGCAGAGCGGAAGCATGAAACGAAAGGGCAGGTACGGCTGCGACCTCGTTTTGTAAAGCCGACACAATTCGTTCCGAAGTGATGAAATTTTGCCGGGTTTCCGGACGGGAGAGGATGTTCGGATTTAGTAACTTAATAGCATACGTCCCGTGCGTTGTTTGAAGACGAAACATCTTGTGGAGGAGACCACCCGATAGTGCAGTCGGCTCTGCAAGGATGGAACCGAGTTTTAATTGTCTGCTGATTTTTTCAAATACTGTTGCATGGTTTTCTGTTATTGACACGTCGTTCCTCCTCATGGAATCAAAATCCCTCTTCTATCCATAATTGGTTATAATTAAAGTGTAGCGTACAGAAATGACCAATCGTCACAAAAATAAGACGACTGGCGTTTCTGAATGAGACAGAACAGGAATAATCAAACAAAGGAAAAGGAGGGATTGAGGATGGAGCAACGACAAGAGCGGCGCAACAGACGCTTTTCGATCATGGATCTCGTGTTCGGGATTGGATTTGGTCTGATTTTCTTTGCCGTGTTATATGGTCTGATGACGGTCGTGACCGGACAAATCGAGTCCTCAAGTGATTATCAGTCACTTGTCGCACAAATGCAGGACGCGAACGTCACCTGGGGCAGTAATGACGTGATGGTGACGTTAATGCTGCTGTTCGTCGGCGGACTCGACGTGACAATGCCGGGTGCCGTCCGGGAAGCAATCATCAACCAAGTACTCGGAGCGAGTTCGGCTGGGGATGTTCTCTCGATTTTTGGAATTGATTTGAATCAAGTGTTGTCACCGCTGACGTTTGATGTGACCTATGGTTCCTTATTGCTGTCAGTATTCGGCATTGTATTTGTTTTTATCCTCTTTTTACTGATGCGGATCAAAGCGAACCGGCTCGGCTGGACAGTCCGGTCCGTCAGTTTTTTAGTGACGGCGTGGATCGGCTGGTTCATGCTCGTTCAGCGCAGTGACTCGATTTCCTTTTTATCGTTCCAGGACGGTGTGTTGGCGCAAGGGTTGCTCGCGCTTGGCATCGTGATTGGATTAAGTTATCTGGCACTGTATCCGCAAGGGTTATCCGGTTTGTCAGCGGCAGCCCGGGGGAGTTTGCTTGTCCTGATGTTTGCGAGCTGTCTTCAGCTGTATCTCGTCATTACGGATGAATCTCAGTACGACGGCGACTCGGCCCTTCGAACGGCCTTGACGGTTGCCAGTCTTGATGCCGGTAGCGGCGGCATGTACGACTTGTTGCACGGTGGGCAGATTGCCTACAAAGCGAATGTGCTCGGTGCGGACGTTGATGTACCGGTGACGATGCTGAACGGTGAAACCTCGACCAGTCAATTAAATCAATCGATTGAAGATGTTTTGGCAGAAGTCGACACGGATCGGGTGACAGAACAACTGTTGACGATTCTCGGCGGTGAACGTCCCGATTTATCCGATACCCGGTTGAATCTTGAACCAATTGATTACGGTATCGCAAGGCAGACGATTCAAGCGCTTGATGCCGAATCAGCAGGAGTCACGCCGGAGCCGTTCAACTCGGAAAGTGCGTACTGGATCTTGATTCTGATTCCGTTTATTCTGTATTTACTCGTAAGTATCCGGGCATTCAAGACAATTCTTGATCCGATTGTTTTCGCAGTCCTGATCGGTGTCATGAGTTTCCTTGTTGCTCAAGCGACGACGGCGGACTTTACGGTTGCCTGGCGCAACGAAGCCTTGTTGCAGTTTTCCCAGCAACCCGCTGGACTGACTCCGCTCTATGCCGCCGGGATGGCACTGATTGCTGGATTGATCGGATTTGTCATCAAACGAAAACCAACTGCATGAACCAACCAAACGTCGGACGACCTGAGGAGGTCACCCGGCGTTTTTTGAGTTGGTTTGTAAAGTAGACATGAAGTCTGTAAAGCCGGTATTCAGAATTGGTTAAGCGAGTTAAATAAGACGGATGTCCGACCTATTCAAAGACGCTATAAGCTACACTGAAAGCGTGTTAAATTAGTTGAGCAGTCATTTATACTTAGGGGGAAATCAGATGAAACAAGTTACAAAAATCGTCATTGCCAGCACGTTGATCGCACCGATGCTTGCTCCTGTCATTCAAGTCAAGACACTCGCCGCCGATAACAGCGTCGTCAAACTTCGTTTTTTAGAAACGACTGATTTACATACAAACTCAATGAACTACGATTACTTCAAGGATACGCAGGATGAGACGATTGGTCTTGTCAAAGCCGCGACCGTCATCAAACAAGAGCAGAACGTCGTCGGGGAATCAAACAGCTTCCTGTTTGATAACGGGGATACGCTCCAAGGGACACCGTTTGGCGATTACGTCAAAAATCAATATGATCAAGGCAACAAAGGCAAACACCCGATGTATGAGCTGATGGAATACCTCGGTTATGACGCCGTCACCCTCGGGAATCACGAGTTCAACTTCGGACTCGACTTCTTGAAAAACGCGATGAGTGCGTCTAAAGGCGAAATCAAGTTTGTAAACTCAAATGTCCTCGATGCAGTCACGAAAAAGCCGATCGTCTCGGACTACAATGAAGACGGCAAAGACTATCAAATCATCGAACGTCAAGTCAAAGACCAAAACGGTCAGATGAAGACGGTCAAAGTCGGTGTCTTCGGTGTCGTCACACCACAAATCATGGCCTGGGATGCCGGTAACCTGACAGGCAAAGTGACAGCGGAAGATATCGTACCGGTCGCTAAAGCAACGGCGAAGAAATTAAAAGACGCCGGTGCAGACGTCGTCGTCGCGCTCGCCCATACAGGAATCGGCGATACAGAGAATCAAAAAGATGGCGACGAAAACGTTGGCTACGCGTTAACGAAAATCGCAGACATCGATGTCTTGATGACCGGTCACCAACACGGGAAGTTTCCGGATGCGAAATCTTCCTTTAACGGTTTACCGAATGTCGACGCAACAAACGGTCTCATCAACGGCAAGCCGGTTGTTATGGCCAACACACAAGGGAAAAACGTCGGCGTGATTGATCTGCAATTGAAACAGGACGGCGATAAATGGGTCGTCGATACATCGGCTGCGAAACTGGCCGACGTCACGAAAGATACGACAGCAGATGCCGGTGCCGTCAAATTGATCGAAAAAGCGCACGAAGGTACACTCGCTTACATCCGCCAACAAGTCGGAACAATCAATGACGATATCCAAAGTTTCTTTGCCCTTGTTCAAGATGATGATTCGGTCCAGTTCGTCACGAATGCACAGAAATGGTACGTTGAAAAACAGCTCAAAGAAAACGCGGATCTTGCTCAATATAAAGACTTACCACTTCTGTCTGCTGGTGCACCATTCAAAACAGGCGGTCGTAATCAAGTCAATGCGTCAGACTATACATTGATCAAAAAAGGTCCAATCGCGTTGAAAAACGTTGCCGATCTGTACGTCTATCCGAATACACTCGAAGTCGTCAAAGTCAAAGGGTCTGACGTCAAGAACTGGCTCGAGATGTCAGCCGGTCAATTCAATGAAGTGACGGATGCGAAAACAGACTTGTTGAACAAAGAGTTCCGTAGCTATAACTTCGATATTCTGGACGGGCTGACGTACGATATCGATATCACGAAACCGGCGAAGTTTGATTTCAATGGTGTGGTCGTCAATGAAGACGCAAGCCGTGTCCAAAACATCAAGTATCAAGGCAAGGAAATCAAGGACGATCAAGAGTTCCTCGTCGCAACAAACAACTACCGTGCCGGCAGCGCCAGCTTCCCGGGTCTTGGCGGCGGAAAAAATATCGTCTACAAATCGGCTTACGAAACACGCAACGTCATCTCGGACTTCATCAAAGCAAAACAGCCGGTGGATTACCAAGCGGACAACAACTGGTCGCTCGTTGCGAGTACACCGATTACGGTGGACTTTGATTCAGCCGAAGCGGCAGCCGACTACACGAAACGGTACGAAGGCATCACGAACACAGGTGTTAAACGGGCTGGTGAGACAGGGACATTCTTGAAGTTTAAACTCGACGTGCCGATGAAAGACTTTAACGTCAGCGTCAGTGCGGTCAAACCGGGTGCAAAACTTGTGACGGGAACAGCCGTCGCCGGAGCAAAAGTCACGGTGAAAAACGGCACGACGGTCCTTGGTACGGCAACAGCAGACGAAACCGGCAAGTATGCCGTCACCGTTCGTCCGGTTAAACTGCGCGACAAACTGACGGTCGTCTCGGAACTCGGCTTCATGAAAAAAGAAACGACGGTTACGGTCGGGACAGGTGTCGTCGCGACACCGGCCATCGACAAGAAATCGGCCGTCTACGGTTCGACGGTCCTGACGGGAAAAGCGACGGAAGGACTTGATGTCACGCTGTATAAAGGGTCGACGAAAATCGCGAAAGCGAAGACGACGGCAAGCGGCTTCAAGATTCCGGTCAAAGACGGTTTGATGACAGGCACGTACACAGTCAAATCGACGGACATCTCAAACAAAATTACGAAAAAAGCATCATTCACCATCAAAAACACGTATCCGGTCAAAAAATGGGCGGGTAAAAAGACATTAACGGGCAAAGTCGAGAAACGTCAAATCGTCCGCTTGTTCGAAAAAACAAGCAACGGTTATCAATTGATTGCCCAGGACGTGGCCGACAACCACGGCAACTACGTCCTGAAGATGCGGACGGGTCTTGCGATAGGTTCATACAAGATGAACATCTATACAGCATCGGACCGTCTCGATCAATCGCGTTACTTCATCACGAAAAAATAAGACAGCAAAACGGCTTCTCATTTGAGGAGTCGTTTTTATTTTTCCGACAAAACTGGCATACTGAAGACGAGGGGAGAGGATTTCATGCGACAAGTCATCGTCATACCATATCAGACGTCATGGGCGGACGAGTTCGAGCAGGAAGCCGTGCGGCTCCGAACGGTTTTCGGGGAACGGCTGCTTGCGGTGCACCATATCGGCAGCACGTCAGTCCCTGGGTTGTCGGCAAAACCAATTCTCGATATCCTGCCGGTCGTTGATTCACTCGACGGCATCGAAGCGTTTGACGTTGCGATGGAACAGATCGGCTATGAAGCGAAAGGCGAGTTCGGGATGCCGGGCCGCCGCTATTACCGAAAAGGCGGAGACGACCGGACGCATCACATTCATCTCTATGCGAGCGGCAATCCGGAAATCACCCGTCACGTCATCTTTCGCGATTACTTGCGGGAACATCCGGACGAAGTCGAAGCTTATAGTGAAATCAAAGAACAATTGGCGAACCAGTATCCGGAAGACATCGACGCCTACATCGTCGGGAAGAATACCTTCGTCAAAGCGCTGGAACGACGGGCACTTGTGTGGTCAGATCATGGATGAGTGGCAAACCGCATTACGGCGGCATGTCGGAGTCGGTGTCCGCACGACCAAGGAACTGATCCGGTTGATTCAAGCGGACGATTGGCAGAAACGACCGATTCCCGGCAAGCGGTCGGTGTATGAGGTGGCGGTCCATCTCGCGGTTTTGCTCGAAGCCGATTTACGGATCGCGACGGGGGCAAGTGCTTCCGAGATGGCGGACTTCTATGCGATACCGGTTCCAATAGACCAAATCGTGGACCGGTTGGACGAGTCGTTTCAGTATTACGAACAACGGCTGATGACCGGTTTTTTGACCCGACCGACCTATTGGGGTGTCGCGGACGGCTCGACCGGTTGGCTGCTGGAAGCAGCCGTTCATTTGTACCACCACCGGTCACAATTGTTTGATTATCTGAATCTGCTGGGTTATGAGATGGATCTGGCTTTATTTGAGTAGGGGGAAGTTGGAATGGAACGAATTGTGGATACAGCGGACGGACGGTTTGACACCCGCCTGACCGGAACAGGAAATGTGACATTCATCCTCGATCATGGGATGATGTCGAGTCATCATCAGTGGGGCTGGCTCCGCGGTGAATTATTGAAACAAGGACGGGTCTTTGAATATTCACGGCTCGGGTACGGCAAATCGACCCGTGGTAAATCAAAACGGTTGTTCACGCAACAAGCGGACGAACTGGAACGGGTCCTTGATCTGCTGGCGATTCGCGGACCGTTCGTCTTTATCGGGCATTCACTGGGGGCCTACATTTCGCTTGAACTCGGACGCCGCCGCCCGGACGACACAGCGGGGATCGTCTTACTGGATCCGTCGCATCCGGAAGTCGACGCCGAACTGCCGAACTGGTACGAACGGACACAAGAGGAATGGAACCGCTTTTTATACGGGCTCAGTCATGTCCGACCAATCGCTTGGTTGATCCCCGACGATCTCGGCGCGCGGATGTTCACGAGTCTGCCGGAAGCGGACCGGGTACCGATGTGGCGGAACATGGCACGGAAAAACCATTGGCGGGGAACGTTAGACGAGTGGCAGGCGGTTGAAGACAACAATCAACACGTCTTGCAGGTTGTCGCCCATGTCACACCCCCTGTGCTCGTTTTATCGGCTTCCGACTGGGCCGGCGGGATGCCGGAAAACTGGCTGCATCCGGAATTGACGAAACGGATTAACGCTGCCCATCAACGGTTTGCGGAGAGTCTGCCGGACGCAACTTTCCGTGTGATCCCAAACACGAATCATTATACGATTGCCGGGTTCTCACAGGAAGCGGCCGAGACAATCGTCCGTTTGATCCGGACGTCGTTTTTTGAGTAAGCGACACCAATCATCATCAAATAACAGGCTTTTTCCGGCCCGGTATCACAGACCGGAACGGAGAAAGCTTTTTTTATCGGGACAAAATCAGTTGACAGTCTAAATCGGAACGATTACTATTTAAAACGTAATCATTACGATTTGACTAAAAAGGAGATTTGAATATGCATCCGATTCCCATCACCGTTCTATCCGGTTATCTCGGCTCCGGCAAGACGACGTTATTGAACCATTTATTGAACAATCGGCAAGGGCGTAAGCTCGCCATCATCGTCAACGATATGAGTGAGGTCAACATCGATGCGACGTTGATCGAACAAGGTGGTTTTTCGCGGACGGAAGAATCATTCGTGACGTTGTCAAACGGATGTATCTGCTGTACGTTACGCGACGATCTATTACTTGAAGTGCGACGGCTCGTCGACCAAGGCAATATCGACGGCATCGTCATCGAATCGAGCGGGATCTCCGAGCCGATTCCCGTCGCCCAGACCTTTACATACATCGATGAAGACAGTTTGATTGATTTGACGGAAACGACGAAAATCAATGCGATGGTGACGGTCATCGACGGCTACCGGTTCTTGAAGGATTTTGAATCCGGTGAATCGCTGATTGAACGGCAGCAGGCGGTCGACGAGACGGATGTCCGTGAAGTCGTGGATCTGCTGGTTGATCAGGTCGAGTTCGCTGATATCATTATATTAAATAAGATCGATCGCCTTACAGATGATGAAAAACACGATGTCATCGGCTATTTGAAAGCATTGAATCCGATCGCGAAACTGATCGAGACGACCTATGCTCAGGTCGATCCGGCCGAGATTTTGGACGTCGATCTGTTTGATTTCGAACAGGCGGCAGCAAGCGCCGGTTGGATTCGCGAGCTGAATGCCGAGGAACATGTTCCGGAGACGGAAGAATACGGGATTAGTTCGTTTGTCTACACGCGTGACGTCCCTTTTCATCCGGAACGTTTGCTGGCCTTGATTGAGGCGTGGCCGGAAGAAGTCGTCCGCGCCAAAGGCTTTTTGTATCTCGCGACCCGTCCGGAAATCGCGCTGTTGTTCAATCAAGCAGGATATGCGTCGAACATGGAATATGCCGGACGTTTTGAGAGTGTCAACGATCGCCGGACGGAACTGGTCTTGATTGGCATCGGCTTTGATCAACAAACACTCGAAGCACAGTTTGATGCCTGTCTCGTCCGAGCAGATGAAAACGACTGGTCATCACTCCGGGATCCGATTCCGGGGCGTGAGATGTACGACATGAATTTTTCAAAATAGGTCAACTTTTCAAGAAATCACATCCGTGGTTTCTTTTTTTGCTATATTTTTAGAGAAGAGAGGGAAATGATACAAGAAGAGTATGTTGTAGAGGGGGAAATATAGTGCGCAATCGGCTTGTTCAGTTCGCGCTCGTGTTTTTAGTAGCTGGCGGTATCATCTGGGGATTGTACCAGCTCGGCTATTTATTTTATGTCTTAACGATTTCGGCGACGGTCGTCCCGCTCGCGGTCATCATGATCATCTTCATTGAGAACCGGACGGCAGAGTCGACGATCGCCTGGTTCCTGGTCTTGATTTTCCTGCCGATCCTTGGCGTCATCATCTGGATGATGTTTGGGCGCAATCCGCGTCGACGCCGGCGGAATCGCCGGTCACATGACGAACGGATGTTACTGAAACAGGCGATTCGTCCTGTTCGGTCACTTGCCGTCAGTGAGTTGCCACCGAATCATTTGAAGCTTGCCAATACGATCCGGAACTTTGGCGGCGGAGGGGTCGACGTCCACACGGCGAGTCAGATCTTGACGAACGGGAGTGAGACGTTCCCGGAAATCTTACGGATGATTCGCTCGGCAAAACACCATGTCCATATTCAGTATTATATTTATCGAAGCGACGAGACCGGTCAAGCGATCCGTGATGCCTTGATCGAACGGCTCGAAGCGGGGGTCGAGGTCCGGTTCATGTTCGACGGTCTCGGCAGCTATATGCTCGGGGAGGGATTTTTGAAGCCACTCCGGGAAGCAGGGGCGAAGATTGCCGCCTATGACCCGATTTCAAGTCCGTTGTTCATCTTTACGGCAAACTTCCGGAATCACCGGAAAATTGTCGTCGTTGACGGCAAGGTCGGATTCACGGGCGGACTTAATGTCGGCGATGAATACGACGGCAAAAGTAAGAAGTTTGGTTTTTGGCGTGATACCCATCTCAGGCTTGAAGGGCGGGCCGTCAAGGAATTGCAGGCGACGTTCCTCGATGACTGGTTGTATGCGCATTTAGAGGGCAGTGATACGTGGGAGACGTTTGCCGGTGATGAAGCGATTCAACACTATTTCCCGAAACATGATGTCGAATCAGACGGCGCGGTTCAGGTCGTGACGAGTGGACCGACATCCAAAGATCCGGCGATCCGTAACGCTCTAATCGCCGCCATCATTTCAGCCCAACGCTCGATCTGGATTTCGACCCCTTACTTGATTCCGGATAATGAGACGATGACACTGCTTCGTCTTGCAGCGCGGGCGGGACTCGACGTCCGGATTTTGACTCCCGGAAAAGGGGACAGCTTTACATCCTACTACGGGACACGGTCGTACTTCGGTCCGTTACTGAGTGACGGTGTCAAGATCTATACGTACAACCGTCATTTCGTCCATGCGAAGTTGTTTTTGGTCGACGGGAAGATTGCCGTCGTCGGGACGGCGAACATGGACATCCGGAGTTTTGTCTTGAACTACGAACTGATGGCCTTCATGTATGACTCTGAGAGTGCCGGTCGACTCGAACGCGATTTCATCGATGATTTTGAGGTCTCGATTCAGCTGTCATCCGCTGATTATGTCAAACGACCGATGCGGTTCCGGATCTTCGAATCGTTTTCACGTCTGATTTCACCATTGCTCTGAAAAATGAAGCGGATCGTCCTTGATTTCAAAGGATGGTGCGTTTTTTTGATTAACTGTCACTTGAAACGGGAACAACAAGTCCTATACACTAATAGTGTAATCGGTTGCACACTTATCTATTGGAAGGAAGTGACAAGGGCGTTCGCGTCCTGATCCCGTATGCGCACAATTGACGAATCCCATTTCTATACCCGAGACATGAAACCATTGGCACGACCGGAAGCGATTGTCCAAGGCGACACGTACCGCTTCACCGTCCTCACCAGTCGTCTGATTCGACTCGAGTACGCAGCAGATGGACGGTTTGAAGACCGTCCGACCCAAACGGTCTGGAATCGTGATTTTCCGGTTCCCTCATTCCGGATCGTCGAAGACGAAACCGAGCTGCAAATCATCACGGAACACGTCCATTTGCATTATACGAAAGGACCATTCGCTTCGAACACCTTGTATATCGATGTTCTCGGTAACTTCAGCACCTATTACAGCCGCTACACCTATGGCGGACCGCTCCGGACCTTAAAAGGAACGGCACGGACGCTTGATCATGCCGACGGGGAGATTCCGCTCGAAGAAGGAATCATCTCTAGACAAGGTTATGCGGCGATTGATGACTCCGCTTCTTTCGTCCTGACGGAAGATCATTTCGTCGAACCGCGTCAAGAAGGCGCGCAAGACATCTACTACTTTGGATATGGCCATGACTATAAGCAAGCCTTAAAAGATTTTTATCGTCTGACGGGTCCGACCCCGATGTTGCCGCGCCAAGTGCTCGGGAACTGGTGGAGCCGGTACTGGCGGTACAATGAAAAGGAATACAAAGATTTGATGACCCGCTTCAAGGCGGAAGACGTCCCGTTTTCGGTCAGTGTCATCGACATGGACTGGCACGTGACGGACATTCCGGAGAAATACGGCAGTGGCTGGACCGGGTATACGTGGAACCGTGATCTGTTCCCGGACCCAAAAGGATTTTTGCAATGGCTGAAAGCAGACGACCGGATGGTGACGCTCAACCTGCACCCGGCGGACGGGGTCCGTGGTTTTGAAGAGTCCTATGAAGCGATGGCCGTTGCGTTGGGCGTCGACCCGGATACGGAAGACCGGATTCCGTTCGACTTCTCGGACCGTGATTTTATCGAACATTACTTCACGAAACTGCATCACCCGCATGAAGCGGACGGCGTTGATTTCTGGTGGATCGACTGGCAACAGGGCGCAAACTCGAAGATGAAGGGCCTTGATCCACTCTGGATGCTCAACCATTACCATGCTCTCGACATCGCCCGTGACGGTAACCGCCCGTTGATCTTCTCACGGTATGCCGGACCCGGCAGTCACCGTTATCCGGTCGGTTTCTCGGGAGACACGTTGATTTCGTGGGCATCACTGAAATTCCAACCGTATTTCACGGCGACGGCCTCGAACATCGGCTACGGCTGGTGGAGTCATGATATCGGGGGACACCAGCGTGGGGAAAAAGACGATGAACTGTCGACCCGGTGGTTACAGTACGGTGTCTTCAGCCCGATCATGCGTCTGCACAGTACGATGAGTATCTTTAACGGGAAAGAACCGTGGCGGTATTCGGTCGAATCGGAACAGGTGATGAAGAAGTATTTACGTCTCCGTCATCAACTTGTCCCGTACATCTATACGATGAACGCCCGCAACCACTTTGACGGTCTTCCGCTCGTCTCCCCGATGTATTACGAACATCCGGAAGACGAACTGGCCTATGCGGTTCCGAACCAATATTATTTCGGGACGGAATTGATGGTCACACCGATCGTCGAACCGATGAATCCGAACTTGCATGTCGCGGCGACGACGGCCTGGTTACCGGACGGCGAATGGTTTGATTTCTTCACCGGTCACCGGTATACGGGTGGCAAACAGATGCGTCTGTTCCGCAAGCTCGAGGATCAAGGAGTTCTTGCGAAGGCTGGGGCGATCGTCCCGCTTGGTCAACACCTCGAACATTCGAACGCGCTTCATAATCCGGAACATCTCGAGTTGCTCGTCTTTCCGGGAGCGTCGAACCAGTTCACGTTATTTGAAGATGATAACGTCGGTGTTGCCCACCGCGACGGGGAAAATGTCGAGACGGCCTTCGAACTCGACTGGGCAGCGCGGACATTGACGATCGCGACGCCGTTCGGCAAACGGGAGTTGTTGCCAAGTCAACGCAACATCACGTTGATCCTGCGTGGTGTCAACGAAGGACATGTCTCGCGTGACGGGAATGTCTTGCCGAGTCAGTATGATCACAAGACCCAATCATTGTCGGTTGAGCTCGGACAGGTCAGTGAGACACAAGTCTTGTCGCTCCAAGTCGACATGTCGACGAACGATAACCGGATGGAGCGGTTGTATACGTTCCTCGATCAGGCGGAGATCGGCTATGATCTGAAGGACCGCTTGTATCGGTTATTGTCGCAACGTCTGGAGCCGGTCAACTTGATGCACCAGCTGCAGGCGCTGGATCTGGAGAAAGATCTCGTCGACTGCCTGCTTGAAATCATGCTGTTCTGAAAAAAAGCAAGGTAGTGCAACATCTCACTGTCTTTTCATCCGCTTTCCTCAGGCGAGACACAAGCCCGGATTCGCGGGTTTTCCAAACCGCGAATCCGGGTCTTGTTTGTCTCTGACAGCGCAGGCTTCGCTGCGCTTTTCCCTGTAGGAGTCGGATGAAGACGGTGAGATTTACGAAAAATCAAAAAGAAGCGGTGGACACGTCCATCGCTTCTTTTTGATGCAAACATCAATTGGTCAATTAGCATAAAACCAAACTGCATGACCCGTTTTTCATTACATTTCTTCATCCAACCATTCGATAAGATCACTCAAATCTGTAATTAGATGTTTGCTCTTCAATAAGTCGATGACGTCTTCAAGAGAATTCTGCAGTTTTTCTGAATGATTGCTCATTGTCTCGGCTAGGTATCCCGCATAACTGTCAATCTGATCTTCATTATTACTCTGTTCAATCCGTTGCATCAATTCACGTACCAATCGTTCCAGTTCTTGACCAATCACCATCCAATGGGAGTATGCAAGTAAAGTGTCATCCTCATCGCCGTGATCAATTAATTCGAGAGTTTCTGCCATCGTCAAAAAACTCATAGAAGCGTCATCTGCATCAAGTGGCTCACTCTCCTGAACAGACAACTGCGTCAGTAGTTCGTCAAAGGAGCTTGCCACCAAATGATTAGAAATAACTGAGAGATCCAGACACCAGACGGACGGTTGGTGCGCATTGTCTTCAAAATTGAAATAGTAGAAGTAACTGCCACCACCATGGGCAAAGATCATCTTTTTTCCGGTTACATCCCATTCCGGTAAAGTACCAACGTTTGATTGGTAAACATCGTAAGATAACGGTTGGATGAAGGAGAATGGCAAAAACGGTTGAGCGCCCGATTCTGACCAAGTGTTTTCAAAATCCACTGATACAGCATTAAAAACGACAGATCCTCCGTTTTGTTCTGATAATTTCTCTAGGTAGCTTTCAGGAAAACGACCAGTAAGTTCTGTTTGAATCCTATGAATGTCCGCTTGAAGTAAAGCAGGGGCTGTCAACTTTTCTTCTTCATCCCAAAATGTCAAAGTATCTAACCTTCTTTCGAGTCGTATTTAATTGATGGCGTGTTTGCAAGATATGAGAAAAAGGCAGTCTGCAAAAAAGGTGTTCTTCCGCAACAATCATACGGGAAGAACACCTGACGAGCAGAATTACTTACGCTTTAACTTCTTCGCTTTTAACTTCATATCCTGATACGTGATCATCGGACTGTCGTCGACAGTCAAACGAAGGTGATTCGGTTCACCTTTAGAGGTGATCCCGGAACAATACAGGATGTCGGCATATTGATCGAACAGATTTTCGTAGGCGGGGAGGTGGTGCATCAGGCGGCCGGGCGATCCCCAGCCGCATAAGACGACCCCGTTCTTTTCCTTGACCTGCCGTAACGTCTGTTCGACGAACTCATAGTTGACTTCATCGAAACTCGCCTGGGCAAAGGGTAAATCCTCGCTGGCGAGCAGGTCCGGTATCAGACTGATGATGTCATACTGCTGGACCGGACCTTCGACGTATTTCTTCATCAAGTTATAGGCGCGTTGCGTCGTCGTTCCGGATAAAAAGGCGTCCGTCGTCCGCGGCGTATAGATCAAGGCGGCGACGTGCGTGCCGTCCGCGATGTCGTCAAAGATGTAGCTGCGTAAATACCGTTTCGTTTTAGCTTCGTCAAACGTCGTCTGGACGCGGATCGACGATTCCTCAATCGTCAATGTCGAACGATCGGGTTGTGTCATGGTGGTGCCTCCTT
Source organism: Exiguobacterium sp. s128 (assembly GCF_018618815.1). Classification (NCBI taxonomy): domain Bacteria; kingdom Bacillati; phylum Bacillota; class Bacilli; order Caryophanales; genus Exiguobacterium; species Exiguobacterium sp. s128. The sequence goes on from NZ_JACSMT010000025.1 coordinate 18,202, forward strand.
TTAATTGGTCAACCGTAAGCTGATGCGAAGGAGTAGCGCGAGTGTCTCTTTCTTGAAATCGAGGTCGTTCGCATCGATCGGCTCGATTTGCTGCTGGTACGCATCGTATTGGCTGAGGACGTCGCTGACATACTGTTCACTGCGATTGTATTCAAACAGGGCAGATTCAAGCGTCCCTCGGTCAGAGCGTGTCGTGACGGCATGCTGATTGAGGTACTTCGCTGCCGTGTGAGCGCTGTCCGTCAAATCAGTCGGATCGGCTTTACCGTCTCCGCTCGCGTCAACACCAAGACCACCATATTGTTTGATGGCGTCCGGGTCGGTCAAGTCAATCCCGTCGTGCTCGATGTCGCCGAGTGACGTCCCACCTTCATAGCCCCATCCGACCCACGTTTTGGGCATGAACTGGAAGGGACCGATGGCGCCGACAGAAGACTGCATGGCGGACGATTTCGAGAAGATCGTCTCGACGCGATGAATCGCGGCAAGTAACTTCCAATCGACCTCGTACCGGTCACCGGCTTGTTCGTAGATGTCGATGTTCTCGGCTGGGACACCGTATTGTCCATAATAGGTGCGGTACAGTTCATTTTGGACACGTTCCCGGATTTGCCAGTAGATGATGCTACTACCGATGAGGACGATCAGTACGAACAAGATGCTCAATCGAAAAACTTTTCGCATATTGTTCTCTCCTCTTTCTGTGATTCCACTGAATGGTATCATATTTCGCTAGTGGCTAATAGTATTTTTGTGAAGTCTGTTCTCGGGCAACAGTGAGAGCGTTCACATACAGGATCGACTTTTTCACGTCGTCGTCAAAAAGTCGACAAAAATCCGGAGCGGAGGGCTTAAGACGTGTTCCATTAGGAAAAAAGTTGTTAATTACTGACATCGTCAAGCCGGCGAAAATTTGATAGACTATACGTCAGATGAAGTCATCGTTCATTTTTAAGAGATTGACGGTTGCAGGAACTGTTGACGAGCTTGTAAAATGAAGAGGTAAACGCTTACACATCAAAGGAGATGGACGAAACCATGCGAACGATCACTTCCACTGGCGAACGAAAGAAAACAAGTTGGACTCTAAATATTGGGAGTCAACCGAAGTTGATGATGGATGGACTGACGGAGAAGGAAACAGATCACGAACAACGGATCATCTTCGATCACTTTTCGATTCCGACGACGGCTACACTGATTTTTCGGTTCAAGGAGCGTTTCCCGAACCATCTCTGCGACAATGGATATGATGTGTATGGAGCAGCAGCTTTTGACGAGCAGGTCGTCGAATTGATCTCGAACTGGTTCATTGAACTTGTGACGGTCTTGACCGCGATCCAGCGTACAAAAGGGATTCAACATTTCCGGATTAAAGGTGGCGTCGCCAAACGGACGGATTTCCTTCCGACTGTTCGCCGGACGTGCCGGGCACTGGAATCAACGATTGATATCACGTAACACGTCGGACCGACGGGGCATACCCCCGTCGGTCTTTTTTTTGTTCCTCAAAAAAAACGCCCCGGTCTATTTGAAAAAACAGACGGACGGGACGGTTGGTCAAAATGTTTTACGAACGAACGAGGAAAATGCTTCTTCCTAGTCGAAAGACTTACGTAGGTGTAGAAAAGTTGTTTTCAGCCGCCCGGCACGCACGCAGTAACGCATCTTTAAAGAACCGGTCCTCTTGTGACGCCAAGAGACGTGTCGCTTCTTCGTCGCCGCGGAGAGACTTGCCGAGCATCTGGATGACTTTGACCCAGCGCCGGACATGATCGAGCTGAGGACGCCCCATCGCGACATAAACCGTGAACCAATCGTTTTGGTCACGACGGATCATCCGTTGGAACAACGATTTCGCGAGGTCGACTTCTTCCGTCGAGGGAAGGGTGTTCGTCTCGAAATAGTGCCGTAGTGCGGCGACCGCCGTGACATAGGCTTCTTTTACGTCGTCGGACGGCTGATGTTTACCGTAGTCGGATGTCGACAAGTGGATCAAGGCGGGTTTCTTTTCGATTCCCGTCACCCAAGCCGACAGTTTTTTACTGCTCTTGACCGCTTGGCGATTGGCGACCGGAAGCTTTGCCGTCACTTGACCAACTTTTCCGATGACGTTGACCTTTCCGTTTCGTTCCTGGACTTCGGTCACGGTCATCTCGACGGTATCGCCCATTTCAAAGGGAATCGCTTTGGGTTGAAGTTTTTCACCCGCCGTCAACGGAGCCCGTTTCCGGATCATCCGTAACGCTTCCTGCTCCATCCGGTCGTCAAGTGACCAGAGGTGTTCCGGCGGGACGTTGCGGAAGCGGCGCCGGCGCACCTTGATGTATTGATCGAGGGCGTCGGCGGCTTGTTCCCGGGTCATCTCGCCGGAAGCGACCGGTCCGATGATGTCGCGCAGTGTGATCGATTCGAGTCGTTCCATGATGCCTTCGAACGGAATCAGCTCCATCACGTAGAGACTGCTGACGACAAGTTCACATTCGCGGGGCGTAAGAGGGCGTTTGGCCATAAATTGACTTCCTTTCCAGCTGTTTGATGATTCTAGTATACCAAAAAAAAGTCACCATCACCTCTACGGGTGATGATGACGGTAGAACTTTTCGTTGATTAGATGACGTACGCCGATTCCGAACTGTTTTGGAGCTCGGCTTGGCTCAACTTGACGAGCCCGTTATGAAATGGATCATGCTCGACCATCAGCTGACCAAGCGCCTTGATCTCATCGACCGACGTTTCCGGTTTGGCACCGGCGAGACGTAAACGATACGGTTTTTTCAGCATCGTCTCGAATGTCAAAACAATTGTGTGTTCCATCCAATTCCTCCTTTAGTGAGTGGGTGTGTTAGGCGTTAAGTAAGGCAAAGTCACGGCTGATCTCCGTGTGCGTGTATGCGCCAGCGAGCAGTTTCCCGATCGCTTGACCAATCGAAGCGACAGCTTGTGGATCCAGATCGGCGCGCAGTCCATTGAAGCGACGGCGGGCGATGACGGCATCCCCGTTTGGTGTGACCTTGTCGTTTCGTTCGAAGACGACGACTAAGCTGGTCTTGATTTCTTCTGCTTGTGTCATGTGTATCACCTCCTTCGCCCTTATTGACAGGACGAAAGGACAAGTTGTTCGGAAAGGGTGAAAAAAAGTTATGGTCTGGTTACGATTTTTACGCCGCATGTCCTTTTTGAGGATGCGGACGTTAGGCTACGCCTCGTTCGTGTTTGTATTTGGTGTCGCCTTGATCATGTATCTCGCAGAACCGGACACGTTCGGGACATACTTCCGGGCCGTCTACTGGACGATGACGACCGTCGTGACGGTCGGATACGGGGACTTTTTCCCGAATACGGATTTTGGTCGCTTCATGACGATTTTTGTCTTCATCTTCGGAATCGGGATTGTCGGCGGCTTGATTTCAAAGCTCGTCGACGGCGTCCAATTGATCCGCAATCAAAAGGAAAGAGGGTTATTGCAAGTGAAAGAAACGGGACATACGTTAGTGTTTGGCTACAGCCGGCGTTCGAAACACGTCATCGATGAGTTATTGGAGACGACGGACGTCATCTTGATCGACGACTTGGAACGTGAACCGTTCAGCCACCCCCGGTTCCATTATGTCAGCGGCGATCCGGCACTCGAATCGACGCTGCAACGGGCGAACATCAAAAAGGCGACCCGGGCGATCGTCCTCGCCGATCATTCGATTCCGCCGGCACTGGCCGACGGTCGGACCTTATTGATCGCGGCGAGTATCGAACGCGCCAATCCGAACATCTATACGATCGTTGAGATGATGTTAGAAGAACACCTCGACAGTTTCGAACAAGTCAAGGTCGATGAAGTGTTGCTCGGAGACGAGACGATTGCCCGGATGGCGATTCTCGCCGCCCACCATCCCGGCGTGACGAAGGTCGTGACCAATCTGTTGACGAAAGACGGGGACGGCATGTTTTCGCTTCCGGCAAAACCGGAGTGGGCGACGTTCCGGGAAGCGTTCCACGCGATGCTCGAAGACGGGGTGACGATTTTATCGGACGGCAAACGGCTGGATTTGAACCGCCGGCTTGATGAACCGATTCCGCCGAATACGACGTTGATCGTTTTATGCAGTGAAGAAACAGCGAAACAGATCGGGGCATTATGAGAAAAAGGATTACGCTAATTCTTTTTCGGGTATAGTAAATACATTTACTATGCAGAGGAGAAAAACGTATGACGAACCCACAACCCGAATGGATCCAGGAATTATTTGAGACGGTCGATCAAGGCGAACTAAAAGATGTCCCGAAATTACTGTATATGGCATTGACGTTAGAACCAAGTTATTTTACAAAAGCAGTTAGTCGGTTGAATCAACGGTTGGAAGTCGAGCATCTCCAGGAAGTGTCGGAACTGTTGACGGTCTACCGTCAATTTTTCATCTCCGCCAATCCGTCTGATGAATACTGGTCGATCGCCTGGAACGAATTGATTCAGACGATGCAGCATTTCATCGACCGTCCGGAAGCGCAACAGCTGTTCAAGGAACATATTGATTTAATCGATTGGTGGTCAAGTGAATCGTTATTGTCGTTGCCGAGTTGGTTGACGATTCTCGATCTCGCGGAGCGAATCGACGCACTGGACCAGTTTGCCAGTTACTTACCAGACATCTTTGAGAGTTACGCCTTAGAAACGGCGAAGGATGAACCATTCGCCCGCCTTGCCTGGTATGCGATCGCGAGTGGGCAACAGGATTTGTTGACACCGTTCCGGACGCGGATCGAGCAGGCGGAAGCACCGGTCATCCAGTCATTGCGTGACATGGATTTACTCGATCAAATTGATACGACACGGGTTCGTATGTTAAAGTCTAAGGATAACGAACCGATAGAATTGATGTTTGATCGAAAATGGACATTATAAGTTAACCCATAGAAAGTGACATCTAGATACTACACGAATTTAATCCAAGGGGTGTAGGGATGATACACGTCAATTTGCCGAGAGGTGATTATGTCGTTTTGGTTGAAATCAATCGGGAAGTCTTGTTGTGCCACTCATTAGAGGAGGCCGATCAGGCGGAGCGCGATCGGTATGAACTGGTCGGACGGATGAGCGAACGTTTGCCGTCTGAAGTGATTGGTCCATCGATCGCCGATTTTGTCCGATTTTCAACCGGATTTATCGGAGAAACCGTCACGTGGAGCGAGGCAGAGGAAGCCTTTTTCTGCCAACAGTTCGAGACGTTTGACGGGTCACCGCTCGGAGAGGATCTGACCGGGATTGATGCCAACCGTTGGCGTGCTGTCCTCGTCCGTTACTACTCCTATGTCACGATCGGAAAAATCATTCCATTTGAAGTCAGCGAAGATTCCGATGGGACCGTTCCATTTTTTTAGTCCGTTTGGATCAGCACATCAATAGAATCGGCGTGTAAAAAGAGAAGGGCAGGGTCCACATTGAAAAAGAAACTTGCACTACTCACATTTGCTGTCGTCGTAGGGTTACCTACCTCTGCGTTCGCTAATTCTCAATATGTGCAGTATGATCCAACTTTTACGGAGCAACAAAAACAAACGTGGTTGTCGGAGCAAGGTCTCCAGGAAGTCCGGGAACTGAAACAGGACGGCTTTTCGCTTGTCGAACCGTTACCACACCTCGATGAGACCGATGTCGAAGCTGATCTGATTCCGGTCAGCGTCGTCGAGAAGGCGACCGATTCAGCGCAATTGCAACAAACATATTTGGACCAATCGCGTATTCCTACTTATTGGAAGTACAGCCGCGGCAAATCCGACGTACGCGTCGCGATCATCGATGATGCGATTGACGTCAATCACTCGGAGTTCAAGAATGTCATCTATAAGGCAACGACGATTTCCGGCATCCGGAAACCGGACGATCACGGGACGCATGTCGCAGGCATCGTCGCGGCAGCGGAAAACGGCAAAGGGATCGTCGGTGTTGCGTCGGGCGTCAAACTGATTGGCGCTGACGTCTTTGACGGCGACTTCGCGAGTTCGATCGACATCGGGGACGGCGTTCTGTATGCGATCGCACAAGGCGCGGATGTCATCAATTTGTCACTTGGACAGTACGAGTACGATCCGTACATGGAAGCGGCGATCAAAAAAGCGGAAGCGAAGAACATCGTCGTCGTCAGTGCGGCGGGGAATGACGGACGCAATAAACTTTTGTTCCCGGCTTCAATGAAATCCGTCATCGCCGTTGGGTCGGTCGGTACGCTCGGTCGCGCGTCGACGTTCTCGAACTACGGGAAAGGGTTGAACATCATGGCACCGGGGGAAGGCGTCTACTCGACGATCGTCGGTAACAAGTACGGTTATCTCGACGGGACGTCGATGGCGACACCAATCGTCAGTGGTGTCATCGCCCTCGCAAAATCAAAAAATCCGTTCATCACGAACAGTACGCTTCGCAGTAAATTGTACGAGGCAGCGGCGAAAAAAGCCGGGGATACGACGTTACACTATGGAACAGGTCGTCTGAACGCCGGCATGCTGGCCCGGATTCCGGCACCCGTCTCCAAAGTGTCGGTCCCGTCGGTCTTGAAACCGAATCAGCCGTTTTCGTTTTACTTTGACGAGTATTCAAACGCGAAGACGTTGACCCGTCTCTACAAGGACGGCAAGGTCGTCAAGACGTTTACGAATGACTATCTGCGTAACGGCACGCACAAGTATTCCTACGCCCTGAAAGAAACGGGGACGTATAAACTTGTCTTTGCGACGTCATCCGGGCGTCACACACGGGTGACGGAACGTCTCATCACCGTCAAGTAATCAAAAAAAGCCGTCTCACCAAGTGGGAGACAGCCTGGGACTCAAAGTGTTTACTTTGGGTCTTTTCCTTTTTTATAGACCGGCGTCGGAACGGCAAGCGTTTCGCCCGTCCACTGAATCGTCGCTTCCATTTTGTACCCGGTATCGTCTTCATGAATGAAAGACAAACGTCCCGTGTCAATCAGCTGATACAAGCCGTATTCGACTTGATTCGCCCACGACCGTAACGTCATCGCTTCATCGTACAGCGGAATCTGTTGCGGGAACCGTTCATTCATCAATAAGATATCATGTTGGTCGAAATGGTAACTCCGTTTTGATAACGCATCAGGTTGTTTTACATTAAATGGCTCGAACGCATGGATGAGTTCACCCTTGCGGTAAAAGGCAAAAATGCCGTTCCGGAGATGAAGTGCCTTGATTTCATCAATCTCGATCAAGAACGTCAATTTCCGTACGGTACGCTGGTTCGTACCAGAGCGTCGTTTTTTCATAGTACATGCCCCCTTCTGAACCATTGTACTATACCGCAAATTCACGGGGAAACGCAACTTTTCCGCCCATTGATCGAGAAATACCTCTTGCTAGAATCCGTGACGTGCGCTACACTGTTAAGCAGTGACTATGTTGGTTCGGACAATTGCGGGGCACTTCGGTGCTTTGAGGAAAGTCCATGCTCGCACAACCTGCGATGGTTGTAGTGATCGTGCTACACGAAAAGATAAGTGTAGGCAGCGTCGTGCTGACGGCAGAAGGAACGCCTAAGTCTTCGGATATGGCCGAAACTTCTTGAAAGTGCCACAGTGACGGAGCCTTACTGGAAACAGTAAGGGTGGAACGAGGTAAACCCCACGAGCGAGAAACCCAAATTTGGTAGGGGAATTTCCGGAGCGGAACTGAACGCGAAGGAGAGCGTATGTAAATACGGAGATAGATGATTGTCGCCCACGTGTGAGGGTCAAACCGTTTGCAACACTAGGGAACAGAACATGGCTTACAGGACCACATAGGCTGTTATTTTTACTTTGAACGAGAGTCCAGGTCCAACTGGGCTCTTTTTTTATTGAACTGAACTTGGGAATTTTAAAAACAGGTAGGAGCGTGAACAATCATGGCAAAACGTTTAGTCATCGCGACGGCGGCAATGGGGATCGAAGCCCTCGTCGCCAAGGAAGTCCGCGATTTAGGATACGAGTGTACGGTCGAGGACGGTAAAGTCTACATCGATTGTGAGCTTGAAGATATTCCCCGTCTCAACCTCTGGTTACGGACAGCGGACCGTGTCAAACTCGTCGTCGCCGAATTCAAGGCGACGTCATTCGAAAAATTATTCGATCAGGTCAAAGACCTCCCGTGGAGCGAACTGTTGCCGTGGGAAGCGAACTACGTCGTCAACGGCCGCTCGGTCAAATCGAAGTTGTTCTCCATCCGTGACTGTCAGAAAATCACGGAAAAAGCGATCGTCTCGCATATGCAGGAAGCGTACAACATGGGCGACGAGTGGTTACCGAAAACCGGTGCCAGCTTCCCAATCGAAGTCGCGCTCTTAAAAGACATTGCGACACTGACGATTGATACGTCAGGCGACGCCCTCCATAAACGCGGTTACCGCGAGTTCCACTCCGCGGCACCACTGAAAGAAACGATGGCAGCAGCGATGCTGATGCTGACGAACTGGAAGCCGGATATGCCGCTGTACGACGTCTTTACAGGTTCAGGAACACTTGCCATCGAAGCGGCGATGATCGGACGGAATATCGCACCTGGGATCAACCGTGAGTTCGCTTCGCAAGAATGGGCCTGTATTCCGAAAAAAGCCTGGTTCGACGCAATCAAGGAAGCGAACGACAAAGCCGAGTGGGACAAGCCGCTCAAAATCTATGCCAACGATACGGATCCGGAGATGGTCAAGCTCGCAAAACAAAACGCCGAGCTCGCTGACGTCCGGGACGCAATCAACGTCATGCAACGGGACGCAGCCGACTTCAAGCCGAAGGAAGACTTTGGTGTCATCATCGGCAACCCGCCATACGGGGAACGTCTCGAAGACGCACGTGAAGTCCATCAGTTGTACCGGAAGATCGGTAATGCGTTCCGTGAATTCCCATACTACAGTGTCTACATGATCACGTCGTACGTCGAGTTCGAAAAAGCATTCGGTCGCCCGGCGACAAAACGTCGTAAGCTTTATAACGGAAATATTGAAGTTCAGTTTTATCAATATTATGGTTTGCGTCGCAAAAAGCCGCAGTCTTAAGCCGTTTCTAGCCCTTCAGAAAATCCCATTGCACACTCATTGCACAGTTGGTGTGAAAATCGGGATTTCTTCGGGAAACCGCTCAACAGAGCGGTTTTTTTGCATTTTATTAGAAAAATGAAGAGTGCTCACACAACATGAAAGATGATCAGGTGCGGCTGGCAAACCAATCAGGGAGTGCGTTTATAACGCAGACCATCTCCTTGTCGGACTAAAAACAAATGGGACATGTTACAATAATTAACAGAAATATCGTGAGTACACATAGAACAAGCAGAATTGCAGGTTAAAAGATTCAATTGAGCCTACGGCAATGTACATGCTTCAAAGATAGTAAAAGTAAACATGAGAGGTGGACTAAACGTAAGAAATTGGGAAAGGCGTCATACTAATTATGTCAGGAATGTCTTAAATTATAAGTTGAAACCACCATATCATTATAGACTCTAAGAGAGGTAGATACTATGTTAGAATTAGAAGTGTGGTATATTAAAAATAATGAAAAAAAAGAACTTGATATTGATTATTTTGATGTAAGAAATGTACCCTTAGTGTATCTTTTCCAAGTGTTTTTGAAAAAAATGAGAAAAAAAATTCCTAAATACAGTTCCTTTTATATTATTTTTTACGAGAATTTAACAGAAGAAGAAGAAAGAAGAATCAGAACTGAAAATGGAGAAAAGCGCGAATATTATTTTAAAGAAACTAATATAAATGAGTTAAAATCTAAAAAAGATTTAGAGTTTTTAAGGGAAACTTTGAAAACTCTAAAAGAAGGTTTGATTCATTCAAAGTTTAGAGAATGTTTATCTGACGATGAGATAAATAAATTTGAAGACTATGTATATGAAAAAAATTTTATATATACGCAAAACATAGATGTAAAAAATAATAAAACTAAAACGAAGAAAGCTGTTTTGAAAGGAGTATTGACATCTGGACAACTAAATTTGTTTTTAGAGATTATTGATTTAAAGTCTCGAAAATGTATATACAATAAATGTGTATTTGAATTGCCACCATCAGTTATTATTCCTTCAAAAAGTAAATTAAATCCCATTAGTTTGTACGGATATGAACTGTATTGGGAAAATGACAACACGATTGACATAATAATAAACACAGTCGGAGATCGATTACGAACAAAAATTTATCAAAAGAGTGATGCCTCTGTTTTGACTAAGCAACAAAGAATAAAGAGTTAATGAGGCTACCGCATTTTAACAAATGATTGAAGTACGATATTTCACAAATATATACGTGCGGTTTAAAAATAGGGGTGCAGTCTTATATGAATAATTTTACTACTAACTCGGGATTATTCTCACGAACCGCTCTGTTGAGCGGTTCTTTTTGTGTATTCAGTTAGGTATTGTGCTTAATAGTATAATTCATCGTACAAAAAAGCCGTCAAATCGACGGCTGAAATGTTACCATTCAAATCCTTCTTCACTATAAGATCCATCCGAATTAAAGAAACGTTCTTCTGCTTTACCGCTTGATGTATTCGTATAGATCACATATACATCGAGTTGATCGTACGTATCCGCCATTTTTTTAGCAGCTTTACGAGCATCGGCCTCATTCGTGAACGTTTCCGTCATAGTTGCTTTTTGATGGTTCTCTACACCATGCTCTTCATAACCTTCTACTGACCAGACTTTTTTTGATGACATAACCAACATCCTTTCATTGCAGAGCGAGTTGTGTAACGCTTTGCTGTTTATCATTATGCTTTGTTTGATTAAAATTAGTCAAATTATCATCCTTGCGTGTATAGAGAATAGCATCCAATTAAGTGTTTCAGATTGAAGACGAAAAACGGTTGTTCTCTTACACGAGAAGAATCGTTTTTTAGCTTCGCTTTATTTAGGTGCTCACTTACATTTTTGTAATCATCAGAAATATCAAATCATTCTTCGTTTTAATATGGTAAATTATTGATGGTGGCAAATGGTTGAAGAAACCAGCCTGTATGTATAAAAAGGCGTTTGACAGTTGAAGATTTTAAAATATGCTCGACTAGGGGAGGAAGAAGAATGGATTTTCTGTGGATGGGGTTACTTTATGCCGGCATACTCGGAGTGCAGTATATATTATCCAGTCAAAAGAATGTGTACTTAGGGGCAGTTGTTCCGTTGCTTTTTGTAGCGGGAATGACTTGGCGGTATGGTAACGTGGAGTCCGTCAGTACAATGCACTACCTGCTAATGACAGGTTTTGGTCTGCTTTGTTTGATTGCAGAGTGGGATCGAGGTCGAGAAGTGTTTCGGACAAATCAGGAAAAAGAATGGAATCGTATGAGAATACAGGATTTCAAGTGAGCAGACCATGCATCATGATTCGAAGTTATGGTTTTTTTATACTCTGTAGTTTCATCTTGACTGTTTTACTTGCCGTCGTTTAATGAAGTTCTTAATCCCTAATACGAGACCGATGATGAGATACAGGATCCCGTTACCAACGATCACGAATCCAATAAAAGCTGCTGAATAAGCTGCTCCAAAACCGTCTCCGCCCATACTATGGTCGATCTTTAAAAAAACAGGGCCGGTTATCAAAGCGATGATTGGTCCGAGTATGACAATTAGTAAGCCGGATCCCCATAAAGGCATTTTCCCTTTCTTGTATAAAAGGATAGCTGATACATTTAATACGATTAAGCTTGGTAATAATATACTCCAAAGTAGTCCATCACCACTCATCTAAAGCCCTCCTTCTAATGATAAAATAGGTAATAAATGTAATAAAAACACTGTGTTGATCATATCATAAAGCCTGTAATCTAGTATCTTTATTTCCAACTAAAGGTATAAACTGAAAAGGATATTTTGGCGTGATTATAGTTCGAAAAAATTGAGGAGGAGATAAAATGAAACGGATTGAAAGAACGTTGATTTTGCTCAAACAAATGTTCAAAAACGAACCGAGATTTATTATGGGGAGATACGGGAGAAATGGATGGGCAACTTGCACCTTCAATACACCGTTAACTTCTAAAGAGATTGATTCACACTTCCTGAAAGATACTTTTTCTTTACCAAGGGACTACAAACATTTTTTAACGTTACATAATGGATGCGGTTTATTTGAAACAGAATCCGATTTAATCCTAGAATTGTTTCCTCTTGAGGAAATGCTCGAAATGTCGGAAGAGCACCATTCAGAAGACGGTCTCGTCTCAGAAGGAAACTACTGGATCATAGGTCAAATAGATGAGAAATGGATTTTAATTGATAAAAATCAATGTACAGATACAGAAGACTCCTTTAAAAAACCATATATCACGGTCGTGCATCCATCGGATGGTCTGGACACTGCTGTTGCGTTAAATTTAAATTTCGAATGTTTTTTAGAACGTGCTATCATCGCGCAAGGCGACTACTTTTGGGAGTGGTCAGAAGACACTGAACTAACTGTAACGTATGGTGATGTTTCGACGTATGAAGAAATCGATGAAACACTTTATCTTGAAGATAAGAAATAAAACATTTGATTGATTGTCGAAAGGAATAACAATAGGAAACACAACAAGGAGAGGAGGAATTGTGTCATGTGGCTACTGTTTGGGATACTTGCCATCTTCGCGACGGCGGTGAATCTGATTTTGTACTTCATCGGCAAGGACTATAAGCTGGCAATGGCTGTCGGGTTATCGCTTACGGCGCTCACGCTGTGTGCGGAAAACAGTCAAATTGCGAACTGGGTCGAAGCCGAAGATTGGGCGGCCTTGGCAGACGTTGTTCCCGGAATGGAACGCGCCTGGTGGTTCTTAACGATTGTGTCGATTGGACTGAATCTGACACCACTGTTACTCGAATACAGAAAAAATCGATCTTGATTAACACATAAATTCATTTTGAAAAGGAGGTCGCTTGCAATGACCTATACCTATTTACCACTGACACAACGTCAGGCGGAACAGATTGCGTATGACTGGCAATACGAGGGTGACTTTGCGTTCTACGATATGCCGAATGATCAAGAGGACCTGGCGGAATTTTTGGATCCGGATCAACGGACGGAACATTACTATGCTGTGATGGACGGTACGCAACTGATCGGATTTTTTGTGTTCGAACCCGGACAGGACAGCCTTGAATTGGCGTTAGGGATGCGACCTGATTTGACGGGACGAGGAAACGGAACGGCCTTTTTGGAATCCGGTCTTGCCTTTGCGATCAAGCAGTATCAACCACGTCAAATTGAATTAGCCATCGCAACGTTTAACGAACGGGCAATCCGGCTGTACACTAAAAGCGGTTTTGAAACGATTGAACAGTTTCAGCAGTCAACAAACGGTGGAAGCTATGAATTCGTCAAAATGCGTCTGTACACAGGAGTGATGAAATGAATATCGAACAACAGTTATTTGAGGCAGCAAAAGAATTAATCGAAACGAGGTATCCGAACGGATGGGGCGGAGCGGCAGCGATTGCGACCGATGACGGACGAATCTTGACTAGTGTCGCACCGGAAGTCGTGAACGCGTCGACCGAATTGTGTATTGAGACAGGTGCCATCCTCGAAGCACACAAGTTGAACTGTCGGATCACACATACAATTTGTGTCGTGCGGGACGATGAACAGGCACCGTTCAAGATTTTGAGTCCATGCGGTGTCTGCCAGGAGCGTCTGTTTTACTTTGGTGCGGACGTCAAAGCTGCTGTCACAAATCCCGAGCAAGCACTGGTCTTTAAAGCACTCTGTGAGTTGCAACCGTACCATTGGTTAAAAGCTTATCAAGCTGAGTAACAAGTGAGAGAATGAGAAATAATGTTAGTATGAAACCGGCACTGATCAAAGGTTATCAGGTAACATCCATGTTAGAAGGTGAGGTTAAATGTGTTACATTTATCAAGTTTTCTAGCATTAGTGCTAGGTATCGGATGTGCTCTGATTGCTCTTGCGGTCCACATCCTCAAGAAGATTTTGAAGAAATGACCATCCAGATGAAGATCCTTCCGCAATTAAACGAATATTAGCGTGTTTAATTACAAAAAGATGAGCGTACATGTGCTTCCTATGTATGCTCTTCTTAAATTTTCGATTATGATCCCAAATCAATAAAAATCGTCATCGGTATTCCTCACTCCTAGATAAAGACAATCAGCGAAAATCCAATCAGGATATTGATGAAACTGAGGACATCCGTTGATTTGGTAAAAAACGATCGTCCCGTTTTCTTCGCTTTGTCATTAAGAAACATCAAAAGGACGGCAAACAGTGTTGTTAGGCCGAGCGGTGCATTGAGAAGACTGTCTGAAAACGTGAGTGAGTTAATTGCGAGGTAAAGGCTGTTCAGTACGGAAAAATAGAATAGAACTTTTTGCATCGAGTCACATCCTGTTTAAATTACTATATGATTATATATTTTTACATAAAATTGCCAACTAGGGAAGGGGCGCCTTAAATGTCTTTGCCTGTAACCCTCTAAAACCACGAATTTTTGCATTATGAATCGAGAAGAGGACGGTGTACCGGTAATAGCTGACTGATAGAAGACAGTTTAGGATAGAAAAAATGGTATGGGGATCTGAACAGCGTAGACTAAGTAACACCTAAAGTTATCAAAAGGAGCAAAATCCCTTCTCTGTTAGAGGTGAGGTCACTTTCCTCCTTTTCATCATACGTATGAATAATGTTTAAGTGATGTTTGCAAAAACGGTCGTTAAAAAGATAAAACGAATATGTTTCCTCATTCGTGAGTCTTAACTCCCTTATTTATCAAAATTAGACGAGAATACTCCCACTTCTAAACGTTCAGGGCGAAGCCCTAGTGCAAGTGGGAAATGAATCGTCTTCGGGCAAGGCGTGTCTTGCGACACGTCAATTGTCCGACACTCTTGGTTTGAAAACAATTAAAATCAGGAACAAAAAAAGAGTCATGTTCTTTGAAAACTGAAGATATAGGGTTGTGATAGGAAGTTCGTCTGTCACGTAAAATCTTCAACGTTCACCTTGCGGATGACCGAAGTAGCGAAAACCAAGCAGAGTAGGCATCCGTATAAAAGAAACGGACAAGATCAACGTTCAACCGTCGGGACGACGGGGTTAGCCTGATAATTTTTTGGCCGCTAGGTTGAATAACTCAGGAATCCTCCATCTCTTAGCGAAGCGTAGGTGGAGGTAGTTCAAAGATATCTCGACGATGCCCGATCTCAAGAATCAAGATCACGACTTTGTCATCTTGGATGTCAGCGATCAGACGATAGTCGCCGATGCGATACCGCCATTCACCCGAACGATTCGAGACAAGTCCCTTTCCATGACGACGCGGATCATCCGCCCCGACCAGGTTCTTCTTGATCCAGGACATGATGATCCGCGATTGTTGAGGATCCATCTTCTTAAGGGACTTTTGAGCTCCGCGCTCAAACTCCACTGTATATGCTGTCATTCTAAATCAAGTTCCTTCATCATATCGTCAAACGAGATTGCTTCTGATTTTTTGCGGTGTGCTGCCATGGAATCATGATAGAGTTGTAAATCAATCTCATCTTCAATACGATCGAGGACGGCATCGCGAACAAGTGTAGAAATCGTGATGTTTTTTGCTTTCGCATATTCTTTGATCAGTCGCGTATCCTGATCATCGAGTCGAACAGAAATCGTACTCATTCTTATCATCTCCTTTGTAATACATTGTAATACATATTTAAATGTTAGTACAGACACGAGCTCCATTTGTTTACCCTTCAATCTACCTTGATTAAGAAAGCAAACTGACCATCACCATTCTCAGACCATCTTGCTTGAAGTTCATAGGCATATGTGCCGGCTTCTTTCGGTGTTACGAGTTGATTATTTTTTAACGTAACCGGCTTACCGGTCACCTTGTTAAATCGAATGATTTTGATTGTATCAGGTTTTGGATCGAAGGAAATCTGGATTTTCTCGTTCGGCATGACGGTGACCGGTTTACTTTTTTCAGTCATATGCAGACCGTCTACGTAGATTTTGTCTACACATTGACTACTAAACATGCCACTCCAGCAAAATGTCCCTTGGACCGTTGGAATACTTTTTCCCTTTATCTCGACACGGGGATCTGGAGGTTCATCACGGAAAGGTTCGAATTGAACGAAAAAAGCAATGATGATAATCACTGAGCCGATCAATAAATATTTACGCATGTGAAACTACCCTCCTTCGTAAGTGGTATTTCTATGTGTCAAAAATCTTTTGATTCAATGCGCTTTTGATACTTATAACCCTCTAAATTGTCCTCATTTTCTTCATACGTCCATTTTTTGATGGAAAGATCAGGATGGGCCTTCAAATGATGACTTAAGATATCACGTCCCAGAGAGTATCTGCTCCAAATTGGGATATTTTTTTGTTCGTTCCCAATGGCGACATCCTGATAATTGGCTTCGCCGTTTTGAATCAGACGCGCCACATGTTTTTTGGTCGTATCATCCATCGGTACATTCCAAGGAGGCGAGACGTTCGTGACGATCCGATCGGCAAAGGCGTCTGCTTTCCCTTCGAAGATGAACGAATCAAGTGATGTGTCGATTCTGCTTAACTCGGGTGTATCTTTTTAAACCAGATGATGATATTCATGTGCAATCGTATAGGCCAAAACCTCTTTATCGAAGTTAGGATTTAGTTGAATAATAATCGAGTCCTGAAAAGCTGCCCCAGACACTCCGGCTAAAGGATCCGTCATCGACCAAAATTCCGGATTAGACGGTGCGATGAAAATCGTAGCTTTCTTTTTAGGGAGCGCTTCGTGGGAAGCGATATAGTTTTTCGTAATGATGCTTTTAATTTCGTCATGCTGTTTTATCAATTCATTCGTTTGGTCCAGCAGATCCTTCTCGTAAGCTGTTGATTGCAACATGAAGAATGTTTTTAAACTGGTCGTATCAAAGTTTTGCTTCTCCCCAATCTCATCTATGTAACCGAGGACATGTTTTGCGTAATTTTTTATATCCATTTCTGAAGTGTCGGCTTTAAGCGATGCTTTCAAATACGTTTGATAGGGCGCATAAAGCGGCACGATGTTTAATTCACTATCCTTGTCGATCTTCACGGTTTCCGGTTTAAATTCTTTACTTTCTTGGTGGGTCACGGCTTTTTCTGTTTCGTCCGTTTTGTCCGTACATGCCGATAACAGAAGGAAAGGGACACAAAGCAACGGAGCAATTACTTTGTTCAACGGGATGACCTCCATTTCTAAATGATTAGGATGCTAAAAGCTCATGTTTTTCAATACGAATAGAGATCGAAACTCGATATGTAAAATTATACCATGGGAATTAAAGAGGGCGGTACTGATTCAATCACTGATAATCGAATCTACCTAGAGGGAAATACTTAATTTTTCTACGTGAATGATTTATAGATGAACGGATGACGGCTTTAGAATGGATGGAAGAGAAGGGAGACCGGACGTTGACGAAGGAGGAATTGGCCGCCTTTCATTGTCTGACGACAGTCTGTGGAATGGATTTTCAAAATAGTCCGGATGAGTATTTTCATGTGGACGACGATTTTCGGGATTGGATAAAAGCGTTTCAGGAAGTGGAGAGAAGCTTTAAAACTAAGGAATGAGCACGTTTCGCTGATTGACTTTTCTCAACCAATCATCCCAATCACGAAACCTTTACCTTAAAAAACAGGTAAAAGAATTCAAAGGGGATGATGAGATGGTACGATGTACGAATTGTGACTACAAGTGGAAGACGAAAGAAATACTGGCTGTTGGGTTTGTGAAGCATGGCAAGGACTGCCCAAACTGCGGTAAAAAACAATATCTTTCAAAAGATACCCAACACTATCTGTCACTCGGATACGTCAGCCTGTTTTTTCTGTTGATCATGCCGTTTGTCATCAAGCTGAGTGACCGGGAAGAATCCATCTGGTAGTCAACTGATTGCGTGTTCAAAAAAGACGGAGCTTTTTCAGCGGAGTATACTGACGGAAAAGGGGGTGCGACGGGATGCCATCGCTCTATGAGATTAAGGTGAAAGACGCAACCGGACAGACCATTTCCTTGCAGGATTATGCCGGAGAGGTACTTCTCATCGTCAATACAGCCAGTAAATGCGGACTCGTCGGTCAGCTCGGGGATTTGCAACGGTTGTACGAAACGTATGCCGATCAAGGCGTCAAAATCCTCGGCTTTCCGTGTGACCAGTTCAACCATCAGGAGTTCGCCGATCCGAAAGAAACGATGCAGTTTTGCCAGCGCAACTACGGCGTGACGTTCCCGATGTTTCAGAAGATTGACGTCAACGGACCGACGGAACACCGGTTGTATACGTATTTAAAACAGCAACAGGGAGGACTACTTTCGTCAAACATCAAGTGGAATTTCACGAAGTTTCTTGTCGATCGCCAAGGGCGGGTCGTTAAACGGTTTGCGCCGGTCGATTCAATCCAGGTGATTGAAAAAACACTGGCGCGCTATGTATAATTAAAATACGTCCCGCCCGGCGCAAGCCGTCGAACGGGACGAGTCGCATCACCCTACCTTTGGCGAGGTAGGGCTTTTTTATGTCAATTTTCCTTTGGCAGATTAAAAGAATGTCTGACCGTAAAATCACTCATCTTATGACCAAGATCTGTAAAGACCGGCGGACGCGGGGACAGGACATGAAAGTCCTGTTCGAATGCCCGGATGGCGTAGTGGGTCCAGTCTCGCGACGGGTCCCGCTTCAAGCCCATCCAGGCTGTCGCAAAGGTCAGGAGTGCCGAGTCCTTATATAGGACGAGCGGAATCGTACTGAACTCCAGTCCGTCATCCAGTTCATGCAAATCCGACGAGCGGAGCAGGACGCAATCTGCTTCAAACAACAGTTCAAAATAATTGCAGGAATAGTCACCGATGAGCACCATGACTTCGTCCGTATGGCCGCGAAAATAGAGTGCCAGTCGATTGCCGTTTTCCTCGTTCATGACAATGTGATCGAGCGCAATCTGATAGTCTTCTCGGTACAAGAGCTTCTCGAATGTAATGTGCACGACTGATTCCCTCCTTAAGAGTGTTTTTCTTTAGCGAGTTCGAGGATGTCCGGCTGACGTGTCGAACGCGACGACCAGATGAGCAGACCGATACCGCAGAATAAAAGTAATATGCCGACCCACGACAACAGACTTAACGTTTCCCCGAGGACAAACACGCCGAGCAGGGCAGCGGTCAACGGTTCACCAAGCGACAACGTGACAGCCGTCGAAGACGAGACATGCGCAAGACCTCGTGCGAACAACAGATAGGCAACACCTGTTGCGAAGACGCCAAGATGCAGACTGATGCCGGTGCCGCGCAGACTGAAGACCCACGACACATCAAACAGGAACAACAGCGGTGACAACAGCAGGGCGCTGAGCGTAAAGACGACCGCGACGACTGATAACGGAGAGTGCGTCTTGACCAGATTCCGGCTGACGAACGTATAGACAGCAAACGATAATCCGGCACCGAGGGCGAGCAAAATGCCGAGCGGATTCACCGAAACCGTTGCCTGATTCATGACGAGCAACAGGCAGCCGGTAATCGATAGTGACGTCGACAGCCACCAAAAAGTGCCGGGTCGATTTTTTAAGACCAGCCATTCAATCATTCCGGAAAAAATCGGCGCACTGCCGATTGCAACGACGGTTCCGACGGCGACTCCGGTCATGAGAACGGCGGAAAAGAATAGTGGCTGATAGACGGCCATGCTGAGTGCAGCGAGGAAAATCGTTTGCAGCGGCCAATCTTTTAGGGTCAGCTTTCCGGTCAGTAAGACGAGACTGAGTAAAAAGAAGCCACCGACCGCCAAGCGGACTGCGCCGATCGCAATCGGATGGGCCGTTTCCGGCGCAAAGGCTTGGGACGTGCCGGTCGTACCCCAAAGCATTGCCGCCAGTAAAATCAGCAGCATCGAAGACTGTTTTTGCATGGTTTACCTCCAGATGGATAGACATAGATGCTGTTCAGGAATCATTTTTGATTAGGACGAATTGTAATATTAAGTGCAACACCTGACGGAAAACACAAAAAGCCCATAACGGCCTCGTGTAGAATGGAGTTACCACACCACATT